>NZ_JAYGIA010000113.1:0-13797 GCF_034931165.1 Synechococcus sp. BA-124 BA4
GAGATGCCATCACTGTTGCCGAATCCCTGAATCGGCTGTCATCGATCGTGGTGCCTGTGGTCGCTCGTTGATCAGTGATCAAGGGCGGAATGCTGCGCTGCTGCGTCACGGCCCCTGAACGGGTACGATCAGGATTGGATTCTCAACCTCGATCAACCAGGCCAGTGCTTCACCGTTGATGGAATCACCGGTGCCGCTGAGGCCGCTCCCGGGGGATGTCGTGATCAGGGAGAGTGTCATGGTCTCGTCGGCTTCTGGCCTGTGGCTCATGCCGGTCCAGAGGGAGTCGAACGCACTGGTTGGCAGCCAGATGTACACGACGCCTTCGGCCTGATACTGATCAAGACCCAGCAGCTCTTTTCTGGCGGTTCTCAGGTAGATGGAGGCTGCCAGATTCGGCAGGCGTCGCTGCTTGGCAAGCCGCAGGTAGTGATCGGAAGGGGGACTGCTCTGAAGATCGTTGACATGAACTGTCCAGATCAGCTCGGTCGCCTCTCGTGTCATGCAGCGATCGATCGCGGCGATGGAGCGATGCTCCGGCATCGTTCCGTCGAAGGCCATCCAGCGCATCACCCCGCCTTCGCGGTACTGAAGATGCCACTCGGGTCTGTTCAGCTGCAACTTGATGGTGGTCATGTTCAGTCCGTCCTGGGGGCGGTCCTCTGACTCACCCCTGCGATTCGCTCCCGGCCCGCTCACCCGCTCGAGTCCTGCCTGGAGAACCTGGGCGACAGACTCCTAGGCTCGATCCATCTCCGCCGCTGGCGTGATGGCCCTGCTGCTGCTGGCCCTGGTGGTGGCCCTGGCCCTGGGGCTGATCGTCCTCTACAACCGGCTGGCCCAGCTGGGCGTGCAGGCCGACAACGCCTGGGCTGACATCGACGTCCAGTTGAAACGGCGCCATGACCTGATCCCCAACCTGGTGGAGACGGTGAAGGGCTATGCCAGCCACGAGAAGGAGAGTTTCCGGGCCGTGATCGAGGCCCGCAGTGCCGCCATCGCCGCGCGTGGCCCGGCCCAGCAGCAACAGGCGGAGCAGCAGCTGGGGGCTTCGCTCGGCCGGCTGTTCGCCCTGGCGGAGGCGTACCCGGCCCTGCGGGCGGTGGAGAGCTACAGGGCCCTGCAGGACGACCTGGGCAGGATCGAGGAGGCCCTTCAGAACGCCCGGCGCTACTACAACGCCGTCGTGCGCGATCTCAACACGGCGATCGTCCAGTTCCCCTCCAACCTGGTGGCCAGCGGTTTCGGCATCCGTGCGCGCCCGTTCTTCGAGCTCAGCGACCGCTCCGAGGCTGCCGTTCCCCGGGTCGATTTCGGTGGCTGAGGGCGCTTCAGCCCCCGAGCGCCGGCCCCTCCATCGCCGCGGTGGGCGGTTGCTCACCCTGCTGCTGGGACTGGGGCTGAGTCTGCTGCTGCTCATGCCGCGCGGTGACTGGGCGGCCGGGGCGGCCGAGCGGCAGCTGGAACTCACGGGCTTCCAGATGGTGGCCGACGTGGCCCGGGATGGCTCGGTGGCGGTGAGCGAGACACTCACCGCCCGCTTCCAGGGGAAGTGGAACGGATTGCGCCGCGAGATTCCCGTGCTGGCGAGACGCCCTGACGGCCTCGAACCCCTGGGGCTGACGCTGGTCTCGGCCAGCGATGGCGCTGGCCACGCCTACCGCACCGAAACACGCCGCCTCGGCAACGACCTGGATCTGCGCATCTTCGTGCCCGGGGCCGAAGACGCCACCCGCACGGTGGTGCTGCGCTACCGGGTGCGCAACGGCCTGCGCTTCTACCCGGACCACGACGAGCTCAACTGGAACGTGACGGGCAATGCGTGGGAGATCCCGATCGATCGGGTCAGTGCCCGCGTGCAGCTGCCCGAGGGGGCCCGGGGGCTGCACGCCTCGGTGTACACGGGCCCGTTGGGGGCCAGGGGCCAGGACGCCCGCCTGGTCATCGGCGAGCGGGAGGTGACGGCCGTGAGCACCCGGCGCCTGGAGCCGGGCGAAGGGCTGACCCTGGCGGTGGGCTTCGACAAGGGGCTGGTGACGCCCCGTTCAGCGACGCAACGGGCACTGGCCTGGCTGCAGGGGCGGCTGGCCCTGCTGCTGCCGCTGGTCACCGGGCTGATCCTGGGCCGCGTCTGGTGGCTGTACGGCCGCGATCCGGCCCTGGGTTCGGTGCCGGTGGTCTATGAACCCCCCGGCGCCCTGCCGGCAGCGGTGCTGGGGAGCCTGGTGCAGGAGAGCGTGGGCAGCGTGACGCTGGGGGCCACGCTGGTGGACCTGGCGGTGAAGGGTCACCTGCGCATCGAGGAGCTGGCGCACACCCTGCTGTTCCTGCCGCTTGCGAAGCACTACCGGTTCACCCTGCTCACCACCACCCGGCAGTGGAAGGGCCTGGCACCCCACGAGACCTACCTGCTCGAGCATTTGTTCCCCTCCCGTGAGATCGGCGAGAGCGTGGACACCAAGGAGCTGCGCGACCACTTCTACGTTCATGTGCCCGGTTTCGAGAAGCTGGTGCGCGAAACGGTGCTGGCGGAGGGTTTCTACCGGCGCTGGCCCGGCACGGTGCGGGCCGTCACCCTCGTGGGCGGCATCGTGGCGGTGGTGGTGGCCATGGTGCTGGCCACGGTGCTGCTCCCCCAAGATCTCTCCCGGCTGCAGGCGGTGGCCGATCCATGGCTCACGGGCCTCTGCCTGCTGGTCACGCTGGTGCTGATCGGCGTGTTCGCCTGGATCATGCCGAGCCGGACGCCCCGGGGAGTGGAGGTGCTGCGCCAGACCCTGGGGTTCCAGGAGTTTCTGCGCCGGGTCGATGCTCCCCGTTTCGAGAAGGTGATCCTCACGCCGGAGCTGTTCGAGCGCTTCCTCCCTTACGCGATGGTGGCCGGCCTGACGACGGCCTGGGCAGCCGCTTTCCAGGGCATCGTGCAGGCGCCGCCGAGCTGGTATGTCGGCAGCGGCGACGGCTTTGACATGGTCGGTTTCGGCTCCAGCCTCGATCAGTGCTGCAACAGCACCAGCAGCGCCATGCAGTCATCGCCGAGCAGTTCCAGCTCCAGCGGCAGTTCGGGGGGCGGCAGCTCCGGCGGCGGGGATGGCGGTGGCGGCGGCGGTGGGTTCTGAGGCGACCCCAGGAGCTTCAGGGCTGAGGAGCCGGCCCTGCCTGCTGGGATCAGCGCTGCACCAGCAGAAGCAGCCGGTTCCCTTCCGGGTCGCCTAACCAGGCCTCCACCCCGAAGGATTCCTGCCGCGGCGGTTCCAGCACCGAGGCCCCCGTTCGTGTCGCCGACTCCAGCCAGTCGTGGAGCTCGGCCATGGGATCCGCTCCGGCGGCGGCGCGCTGCAGGCAGAGGGCCAGCCGCCCCTGCCGCCGGGGCTGGGGCCTGCTGCTCGACGGGGCATAGATCTCCAGCCATCCGCCTGGGGGCCAGGGCACGCGCCAGTGTGTGGCACTCAGCCCCTGCTGCGGTTCCACGCCCAGCAGCCCTGCGTAGAAGTCCGCCAAAGCAGCGGGAGCATCCGCCGCCAGCACGATCGACCCGTTCATCTCCACCGCCGCCACCAGGCCCGGCGCAGCGGTTGTTCGTGATGACCGTCGCAGAGGGGATAGCGGCGGGAGCGGCCGCACCCGCACATCAGAACGGTGGTGGACTCCTGCAGCTGAAGCTCACGGGCGATCAGCCCGGTGCCCAGGTGGGCGCCATCGCAGAACCAGCCGTGGCGGCTGCGCCCACAGCTGCAGAGATGGTGGCAGCCGGCGGGCAGCACCAGAGGAACCGGTCCTGCCGGAGTCGGAGCAGGTTCAGCCATGGCCTGCGCAGGACTGCACCGTGAACGTGCAGCCCTGGCAAGCGCACTGGAGTGCGGTTGGTTGCTCCCGGGGCGTGGTCATGGCGTTTCCGGCTCAGGGCGGTGGAAACCACTTTGGCGCCGGAGCTGGGGAGGATCGGCTTGCCTTGCTGACCAGGCGGTCCAGCGGACATGGGACTGAACCAGAGGCAGGAGCGTGTGGCTGGTTCCTCTTCACGTCCTGGGGAATGGGGGACGCGCTCCACCGGTTCTGTTCCCTAAATTCTGAGCGGAGCCTGGACTTCCTGAGACAGCCCAGAGGTTGCTGGCCCCAAAGGTCACACGGCCGCTCCATCCATTTGGCGTGTTCCCCGGTAGTCCACCAGTAGCCCCTTCCCCCTGGAGCGAGCGTGTGATCCGCCTCCCCAACGGCCTGACCCAGCGGCGGCCGATGCAGATCGTCCTCTGGGCCGCTCTGCCGCTGCTGACCGCCGCCCTGGTGAGCCCGACGGCCATGCTGCCCGGCTGGACCGTGCCGCTCCCGGCCCTGGTCGTGGCGCTCTGGTGCGGCTGGCTGACCTGTCGACCGGAGCAGACCCTGCCCCTGGTCGCCCGGCGCTCGGCCGTGGTGGTGATCACCCTTCTGGGGGCCCGTTACCTGGTCTGGCGGATCGGGGCAACCCTCAACCTGGCCACGCCCATCAGCACCGGCCTGGGTCTGCTGATGCTCGCGGCGGAGCTCACCCTGCTGGCCAATGGCCTGCTGCAGCTCTGGCTCACCTGGGCCCGGCAGCCGCCCGTTCAACAGGAGGCCGCCGCCGCCGAGTCCACCCTGCAGCAGCGGATCGCCTGGGAACCCTGGCGCGTTCCGACGGTTGACGTGCTGGTGCCCAGCTGTGGTGAACCGGTCGACCTGATCGAGCGCTGCCTGAGCGGCTGCCTGGCGATGGACTACCCGCGCCACCAGGTCTGGCTTCTCGATGACAGCGCGCGCCCGGAGCTGAGCCGGCTCTGCCGCCGTCTTGGCTGCCGCTACCTGAGCCGTGACGGCAACACCCATGCCAAGGCGGGCAACCTCAACCACGCCCTCCCCCATCTCAACGGTGAGCTGTTGGCGGTCTTCGACGCCGATGTGGTTCCGCGGGCTGCCTTCCTGGCTCGCAGCGTGGGCCTGTTCACCGATCCGCGGGTGGGGTTCGTTCAGACCCCCCAGACGTACATGAACGCCGATCCGGTGATGCGCAACCTGCGGCTGGAGCGCTGGCTCATGCCCGATGAGGAGAGCTTCTACCGCTGGATCGAGCCCACCCGCCAGGCGGTCGGAGCCGTGGTCTGTGCCGGTACCTCGTTCGTGATGCGTCGCTCGGCCCTGGAGCGGGTGGGTGGCTTCGAGACCGGAACCCCCTCCGAAGATCTGGCCACCGGCATCCGGCTGGCGGCGGCGGGCTACCGCAACCTCTACCTCGACGCAAAGCTGAGCGCCGGGCTGGCGCCGTTCACGATCGGGGCCATGGCACGCCAGCGCTGTCGCTGGGCCAGCGGAACCCTGCAGACCCTGCGCACGGGCGCCAATCCCTTCACCATCGCCGGCCTCACTCCTCTGCAGCGGATCGCCTACCTGGAGGGCATCCTCCACTGGTTCAACGTGGTGCCCCAGCTGCTGTTGCTGCTGATGCCGCTCTCCCTGGGGCTGCTGGGAGTGGCCCCGATCCTGGTGCGGGGACCAGGCCTGGTGACCATGGCCTTGCCGTTCTACCTGTCTCAACTGCTGCTGGTGAGCTGGTTCAGCCGCGACGCCCGCAACGCCCTGCTGCCGGAGCTCTACCGCTGGATCTTTCTGCTGCCGCTCGTGGGGGCCGTGCTCAGCACCCTGGCGGGCCGGCCCCAGCACTTCCGGGTCACTCCCAAGGCGATCAGCGGCTGGGCCCGGCCCGGTCCTGAGCAGCGACTGCTGGTGCCGTTGCTGGGGCTGCTGGGGCTGCAGCTGCTCAACCTCACCCTGCTGATCGTCGGACCCGGCACGGCTGGAGCGATCGGTGCCGCAGCCTCCAGCCTCGCTCCCGCCAACCAGGCCCTTGGCCTCACCTGGTCCCAGCAGGTGCGCAGCACCAGCCTGCTGCTGGCGCTGCGCACCTGCTGGGACCGCACTCAGGACAACCCGGTGCCCTGGCTGCGCATCGATGGGCTGACCCTGCCATTGCATGCACCCGGCGGGGAACGGCCTGCCCGGATCCTGGCCATCAGCGAGCAGGGGGTGGAACTCGCTCTGGCCGAACCTGGCGGCAACTTCCCTGGCGACGAACTCCCCGCTGACGCTGGCAGCTGGGGCTTGGCCTTGCCCGGGCGCCCTGGGGACGTCCTGCCTCTGTGGCCCGAGCAGCGCCGCCACGAGCGAGGTCTGTTGCTGATCGGCTGCCGCTGGGGCCCCCTCAGTGATTCCCAGACCGACGCCCTGCAGGCGTTGCTGTACCGGGGATCCGGCGAATGGCCCAGCCGTCAGGCCCCATTCGAGCCCAAGGCCCTGCTGGCTGTACTGGCCCTGCTGCTCCAGCCCGTGCCGGCCCAGGGCTGGTTTCGGCGCAGCCTGATCTCTGCTGCAGGCCCCAAGGCTCGGGAGCAGAACCATGGAGCGTTGGCGCAGCTCGCCGAATCACGTTGAAACCGTCCCCGGTGCAGCCCTCCTGGCCGTGAGTCCAGGCGTAACGGCCTTGGAGCGGGTGGACGGTGGTGGTTCGGTGGTGGGGAACACCGACGACGGAGTCCTCGCCGTGCTGGAACGCCAGGCTCGACACGACCATGCTGAGGGGACTGGCCGTGGATACTTCTGAGCCAGGAACGTCGCCGTATGGTCGCCTCCTGACAGTTGTTGACCTGCAGGATCGACTCTGGTTTTGCCGTCAGACTGCAGGCGACCACTTGAAATTGAAGTCGATCAATACACCCATCCCTGGAGGATCGGTCACCAAAATCATCAGAGTTGAAATGTTTCACTGTCAGAGGTAATTGTTTCGCCCTCAGAGTTAAGCACCGTGTATTGAGCACTGAAAAGGTTTACGGGGCTCCATCCGCTGGCTCCCCCGGCGGCCACGGCTAATGACACATTGGCGATAAGCGAACCTTGGCTTAAAACCAGATTTGCTTGGTAATACGCAGGTGAGCCAAAGAGCTTGTTTCATGGAAGACTCAAGCTTGGCGCCTGCATGAATCTTCTCTGCGGCTGGATCTTCGAGAGGGGTGAACAGTGGATGGCTAGTCATTCCGGGCTTGAGAGCGCGGGCAATGCTTTGATGGCAGTGATCGAATTCCGCTTCTCCGCCCAGTCGAAACTTCTAGATTTTCGAGGTATTTTCATGCCATGACAATGTCCCCATGCCAAGGAATGCACATCATCGGCATCGATGAGTATCAATGGCTACGTGATTAAGCGCGGATGTGCTTAATCACGTAGCCAAACGACTGTCCTCGAGACAATGCAAGTACACGACCTGCTTAGACTCAGATTCCCATGAAGAACGCGACCGAACGTTCTGCAAGCTCCTCAGAGGCTGGTTTGCTGACGCTGATGCGCCGTTATCGGCGCGCACAACGGCTGGTTGTTGATTATGCCATTGGCCTTGGGATCCTGGGCCTTGCTCCAAAGTTGTTGACCCCCATTCTAATCATCGCTGCAGCTCTCCTCTTGACCATGATCTGGCATGTCGGCAGGTGTTGGCAGTTCGCAATCGTAATTAACCCGATCACTATTGGTGGAGAGGTCTTGAATGTCTTGGGTGCTTTGGTGGTGGCTGTTCTGACCTGGCTCATCCTTGTCGTGTTGGGTGTGTCAATTCCACTTGTTGACCACTTTTCACTATCCGGCGCTCTGATGAGCGGCACGTGGACATTTGGAGCAGCAGTCAACCAGTTTTTCTTTCTTGGCTTTATTAGGAAATACTCGCATGAGTATGTCGTAGGTGGTCATGAGTAAACTGACTCGCCGGCAAGTTCTGGTGGCAGGCCTTGGCGTTGGCGGATTGCTTTCCGGTATGCATGAGGCGATGCGTCGTCATGCTCTGGAGGTCGAGCAGCAAGGCCTGACGGAAGCCTTTCTTGATAATCCGAAATATGTGCAGAGTGCCGTGAATCAGGCCATCGAGGGAGACTTGGAGTCATCGGCTGAAATTGAAAAAATTCTCGCATCACTCACTATTCAGTCGCCAGATGCACCCTACGATCGTGCTATTTCTAAAATCCTGATCCAATGCAGTCGCTTGGCCACAGAGCAGTATTTAACGGGTAAGTTTGACTTGCGTTTTCAAGGCTCCATCACGGGTTTGCCGAGCCATAGCCCGCGCTTGGATCAGTATATTCAGGTTGCTTCCATCAAGGGGCCTGAGACAGTCACAGCCACTCGCGCCATCGATGTTGATGGGAATCTCTTGAATGACCCGCTTGTGGCAGGAACAGCGAGACTAAAGAATCTTGTTCAGCATCTTGCTGGCCAGGCTATGGTGATCAAGTGGAGTTATCCTGTCTTCTGGGGATTTGTTCTTCGTGGTGACACCCATAATATCCTGATTCTGCGGGGCACTCAGCGGGCAAACGAATGGCTGGAAACGCTGCGCGCCAATCAGGTTCGATCGGAGGCTGTCCCACGTTTCGACTTCAAGGGTGCAATCCACTATGGATTTGCGACAATCTATTCTGAGTTGTCCAAGCCAATCATCGCTGCCGCTCAGCGATTGGATCCGTCAAGGCCACTCTTTGTGTCTGGCCATAGCCTTGGATCGCCTCTCGCTATGCTTGCAGCCCTTGACATTGCACAGAAGCTGCCTGCTTTAAGAGATAATGTACGACTTTACAGCTATGCAGGGCCGAGGTTGGGCGATCCCGAATTCGTTGAGCACTACAGTCGACTCCTGCCCAACACCTATCGGGTCGTGAATCTCGGTGATCTGGTGCCATCGCTTCCACCGACAAGGACTAACTCGTTGACTTATGTTCATGCTGGAGAGCAATGGGTGTTTCCTCCCATGAGTAGCGATATCGGGCCCAACCACTTCATCAGTGCCTACCGGAATGCCGTGGAGGCGGAGCAGGAACAGCTGCTGAAGAGCCAGGTGCGGTCTTGAGGCCGGACTTCCCTTCGACATAGTTGCTCCTCCCGGAGTCACTGAACGGTGAGGAGCTTGAGTCCGGCTTTTAGTCCCGAAATTCGCGCAGGAATTCCCTGACAAAGTCCCCTTTGTGCTACCGCGCTCATCCAGGCCATCTGCCGAGAAAACCTGTGCTGGAGTGGTTTTGATGAGATGCGCGATGCTGGGTTCGAACCAGCGACATCCTGCTTGTAAGGAAGCTGAACAGAGGCCTGAGAACCCTTGGTATGACAGGAACTAGGGTCAGCAGGCAATCCACCTAGCGCAAAAATTAGCGCAGTTCTGCCATGGCAAGCCGCTCCATGTCGCATCAAGGCTGCTGAGAGCTTTCCGGGTACGTCTCCTTGCATGACGCGTACCAGGAGCTGGTCGAGCGTGGTCGTTAGTGAGTAGCGCCCGCACATGCCGTCTGGATTGACTGTTCACCCAAGCTGCCCGCTGCTCGGCCGCTGGTTTCATCGACCGTGGGGGCGAAACCGCGCTCACGCTATGGCTTCAAGGTAGGCAGGCAGTCGTGAAGGGGAGGTGGCGTCTATTCAGAGCACCCCATCTGGGCTGCTGTTGTCCAGAACCACCAGGAGCAGCTCCAGTACCTGCCTCACTGCTGGTCCCTGCTCGGGGTGGTGGACGGCGGTGAAGGCGCGGGCATTCATGCGGCACTCGATCTCCTGCAGGGCTGTGGTGGTGTCCATCAGGAGCTCAGTGGAGATGTCGGCAATGGTCAGGGTCATCGGTCTGGGGGGGCTTGTGAGAGTGTTCCCAGCTTTGATGGCCTTGCTCCACCCCAACCCATCAAGACGAGAGGTGCTGAGTGAAAGTGATGGCAGTGTCGGACGGTCCTGGGTGGCCAGGTGATAATCCATGCACTGGTTCCCAACGCTCGGGGAGAAGCCATGGAATCACCAGTCCATGCAGTTGGACGTTGAGGACGGGATTACTGAGGGCCGCAAATAGGTTTTTTGTATCAAATGGAACTTTTGGTTTGTTGACCAGAGAACCACAGGCGGGGAGGCCCTACAGAATTGAAGGACCTAGGCTGGGCCTTGAGATTGGGGGCTTCTAGTGCTCGAGGGCGCCTTGGTTCACAGAAGCAACGAGGCGCCCCGGGATGGTTTCAGAACCATCGAAGTACAAGTTAGGTGTACGATCTCTCCTTATTCGTTTGGTGTGCCTGGGTGCCGAGGACTGTACTCCGCATCCTCAGTCCGATGTATTGACTTTCGTGATCACTCTGACATTGGCCCAACGAAAGTGGATGCGTGACGAGCTCCGTGAGGCGAGGGCCGAAGTACTGGCTGACTCGGAAGCTTTCCCGCGGGTTCTGTTCGCCCTGGAGCGACTAGGAAAGCTCCTTGCTCCAAAGGAGTCGTCCCTTGGTAAATTCCGGCCTTCTCTCCTCGAGCTCGCTGCGGAGTCGCCGCTCGCTTCCGAGCTGCCGAGCACCAACCGTTCCCTTCACACACCGGCGCCTGAGTTGTTTAGGCTTGTCAAAGACGGGAGGAACGATGCTCTACACCAGGGTGCTCGGGTCAGACACTTAAGCGATACTGCCGTTCGCTTCGCCTTGGTACTGGAGGACGCACTGATGAACTCAGACACTGACGACGTGCGAGTGGGAGACGTAATGGTGCGCGACGTCACCGTTGCCGAGCCTTGGTATCCTGTCGCATTTGTCCGACAGCGCATGTTGGAATACGCCTTCTCCTTTCTCCCCATCCAAACAGGCGTTGAATGGCGCCTCATCTCCGACCTTGCATTGGCCAAGTACGTGTCCAACGGTTCAAACTCGAAACGCGCGGAACGTTTGTCGGCAACAATCGAAACAGCCATCATCGAAGGCCTAAGCACCGATGCTTCAGTGCAAGTGGCTGCGGACTGTGAAATCAAGTTTGTGCTGGACCAACTCGACCACTGTCCGGCTCTGATCTTCGATGATGAGCGACTTGTCGGGATCGTCACGGCCTTCGATCTTCTCTAGCGAGCTGGCTACCTAGCTATGCGATCCAGCTTACCGGCTAGAACACCTGTACCGAGAACTGCTTGTGCTGGTGCGGGTGACCTACCCTGGGCAAAGTGCTGCCGTCGCCGGCAGCTGAACGGCGGGCGGAGGAACGGCCGACCTTCTCAATGGAGAAGTGGCAGTATAGAGTAAGCTTAAATCTGCACTCTGAATCCATTTCAATCCGAGCATCCATGAACTCCGTCGGGCGCAATACGCATCGAACACTGACGAGGCTGCCACTAACAATACCGGGGGTTCATTGTATCATTGCTATATCCCTGTTTGCTGCTTCCTGTGGGACTAGTGAATCAAAGCAGCCAGACCTACCCCAGCAACCGGATAACTGGGTAAGCTCATTTTTGCTCGATCCTGACAGTACGCTCAAGTACATCGGGAAAACCAAAGATTTTTTCAAAACTACCGTCTCTGAGGCGAGGGAATTGCAAGGGCCTCAGGCAGTCAGCATTGGAGATGACATCGAAGGTATCCGCGTAGGTGCCATTCGCTGCTCCTTCTTCTCGAATAATGCATTCTATGATGGCCAGCAATACATGTGGCGCGGGCGCTGGGGATGCCAAGCAGGTCGAAGCAGAGAAGAAATCGAGAACTCGGTCGGGCCCGATGGGGAGAAGCGCTTCGACTATCTATACATTAGCCCGGTGACACTGAAGAATTAGGTAAGGCCATACGCGCAGCAGCCCAACAGGGTGCTGCACCCGAAGGTCACGCGCTTCGGGCGCTAGGATCAGTTCAGATATCAATCGGCGCGGGCAGCGGGTGAGCGCGAACTGCTCGGTGCATGAGGTGACATTATGAGGTACTGGTACTACCACGAGGCGGGTCAACAGAAGGGGCCAATCGCAGAGGAGGCGTTCGTCAAGCTGTTTGAATCGGGCGTCCTTTCCGCAGACACGCTTGTCTGGACCGAATCGCTGAAGGATTGGCAACAAGCGCGGACGGTCGAAGGGCTCGTGCCTCCAGCACTTTCGTTACCCCCACCGCCTCTTGGCAACACCATGCGCTCCCCGCCAGTGCATGCCTTCGTTCCATCAGGCCCACAAATTCGTCCGTGGCCTCGCTTCTGGGCAAGAACCACCGACTACCTTCTTTTTGGTGGCCTCACCGGAATCATCTTGGCTTTCACCTTTCCCGCACCATCGAAAATACAAGATGTTCTGCTTGGCATGATTGCAGCCTTCGTCTTCGTCTTTGTTGAGCCTTGGATGCTGTCCACATGGGGTACGACACCAGGAAAGGCACTGTTCAATGTCCGACTCAGGAAGAATGATGGCACGAAGCCGAACTATGCGGAAGCATTGTCACGAGCATTCAATGTGTGGGTTCGCGGTGAAGGTCTTGGCATTCCGATTGTCCTGCTCTTCATGCGGACAAAGGCATACAACAAACTGACCAAAGAAGGAATCACCTCGTGGGATAGGGAGGGCGGGTTCACTGTGGCTCACAAGAACATTGGTGCGGGACGGATCATTGCGGCTGTCGCGCTCTTCATCGGCTTTTTCATACTTTCTCGGTAGGCAAAATGGAGTATCACCGAACCAGCTTCTGCGCTTTACGTCGCTACAGCGCCGAAAGTGAGTTGCGGTTTTAGTCTGATAAAAAGGGCCAATCTCTGTACGTCCGGATTCCCCAGAACGCGCCACAGTCGAAGGGGAAACGCTGCGTCCTCGTCTGAGCTGATTTCAGACAGGATACCCATACCTTTGAGCTGCCCTGAACGCTTCGATAACTTCACCCTCGTCATCGCGTTCATATGTGCCTCGTTCACGAATCCGCGCCGTGGGTTGTTGAGGAGTTCTGAAGCGATCGCTAAATAGTCAATAATAGCACTTTCGGACGGATTTGCCGTCTTTAGGGTTCAACAGACTTTTGAAGAAAGATAAAATCATTTAAAATGAAAGAAGAAAAGCAGACGGAAGAAATTCCTGCATCCATTAAAGGTATTGACATGGCAAAAGTTGAACTACTCAGACCATATGCTCCTCGAGCTCTGAATAGGGGCTTCCCAAAGAACGATAAGATCAAAGAAGTTGTGCAAGACAGCTCCACTATTCGACTTGCGAGGAGGGGCCAGTCCTGCATGAAGTACCTTGTCCACATGCTTCTGAAGAAACCCGAAGCCAATGATCCGTTTGAAGGATCCCGTGGGAGGTCTCTGTGCGGACACAAAGCTATTGGAATCATTGGCCTGCGCATGGACCACAACAACTGTCCAATTCGTGGTCGATCAACCATAAGCTTGACTCATAAGGAGTGGGTCAGACTTTGCAAATGCCTGGGAGTCTTCGATGATGCCTACAGTCAGTTGGATCTCACCGACGAGCAGAGGGATGCTGCCAAGTGGAATAATCTCTCAGGTGAATACTTTTCCAGAAACATCTGGCTGCGTGAACATTGGCAGTTAGTGCGCTTTCAAGAGCAAAACCCGATGATTCCGGTAGTGATCCATAGCCTTGCTGACATACTGGCCGCTACGCAGCTGAGTTCCAAGTGAGTAAGCGCTCGACTGCAGGAGCGATCACTTTGCGTCCTGTAGCCGAGTTGCCGTGATCCAAAAGGTAGCGGCCTCAGTGCTGGACCACTGAGGCCCGCACTCAGCCATCTCCTGGCTATCACCGCTTGCATCGAGTGGGATTGCCCTTGCTTCCGGGGGGCTTGGGCAAGGACAAGACTTTCCCTATCGCGCCGGGATGGGCAGCCTGTCAAATTGCCCACTGACTACTAGCTGTTGGCCGCGTCCCTTTGCGTGGTGTAAAACCCGAGGCCCGAATGCCCTAGTCAGAGGGTGAACAGGGTGGAATGACGGGCTGTCATTCCGGAGGTGCAGATGCGCCTCGTTCAATCACGATGAATCAGG
>NZ_JAYGIA010000114.1:0-13608 GCF_034931165.1 Synechococcus sp. BA-124 BA4
GGGTGCACCATCGCCGCCACCGCCCCCGGCTCCGCTGCCGGCTCCGCCCGCCAAACCCCCGGCAGCCGCCCCGGCGGCCTCCCCCGGGCCGGTGATCGGCCAGGACCTCACGCCCCTCACCACCCCCCGTCCAGATGCGGCCCAGGTCCGACGGCTGCTCGAGAACTGGCTGACGGTCAAGGCCGATGTGCTGGCCGGTGAGCCCATGCCCAAGGGTCTGGATCGCATCGCCCGGGAAGGGCCGGTCGAGCTGCTCGCCAGGGAGCGCCGCACGGATGCCGCCCTGGGCCAGACCCAGCGGCTGGACGTTCGGATCACCGACCTGACCCTCTCCGAAAGCGGGCCGCGGCGAATCGTCGCCGTCGCCCGGCTCCGCTACAGCGACCGGCGCCTCGATAAGGACGGCAAGATGGTGGAGACCACGGCGCCGATGGAGCTGCGCAATGGTTATGTATTCGGACGCGACGGCGACAGCTGGCGCCTGGTGGCCACCCAATCCCTCAACTGATGTTCGACGAACTCTCCCAGCGCTTTGAAGACGCGGTCAAGGGACTGCGGGGCCAGGCTGCCATCTCGGAGACGAACGTCGATGGCGCCCTCCGCGATGTGAGGCGGGCCCTGCTGGAGGCCGACGTCAGCCTGCCGGTGGTGAAGGAGTTCATCGAGGAGGTGCGGCGCAAGGCCGTCGGCGCCGAAGTGGTGCGCGGGGTGAGCCCGGACCAGCAGTTCATCCAGCTGGTACATGCACAGCTCGTCGAGACCATGGGCGGCGCCAATGCCCCCCTGGCCCGGGCCGCGGAGGGGCCCACCGTCATCCTGATGGCCGGCCTGCAGGGGGCCGGCAAGACCACCGCCACCGCCAAGCTGGGCCTGCACCTCAAGGAGCAGGGCCGGCGCGCCCTGCTGGTGGCCGCCGACGTCTACCGGCCGGCCGCCATCGACCAGCTCCAGACCCTGGGCCGCCAGATCGGCGTGGAGGTGTTCAGCCTGGGCAGCGACGCCGCGCCGGAGGCCATCGCTGCCGCCGGCGTGGCCAAGGGACGGGACGAGGGCTTCGACACCGTCCTGGTGGACACCGCCGGCCGCCTCCAGATCGACACCGCGATGATGGAGGAGATGGTGCGGATCCGGGAGGCGGCGGCCCCGGATGAGGTGCTGCTGGTGGTGGATTCGATGATCGGCCAGGAAGCGGCTGATCTGACCCGGGCCTTCCACGAGCAGGTGGGCATCACCGGCGCCGTGCTCACCAAGCTGGACGGCGATTCCCGCGGTGGGGCGGCGCTGTCGATCCGCAAGGTGAGCGGCGCCCCGATCAAGTTCATCGGCACCGGCGAGAAGGTGGAGGCCCTGCAGCCGTTCCACCCGGAACGGATGGCCAGCCGGATCCTGGGCATGGGCGATGTGCTGACCCTGGTGGAGAAGGCCACCAAGGAGGTGGAGCTGGCCGATGTGGAGAAGATGCAGCGCAAGCTGCAGGAAGCCAGCTTCGATTTCTCCGATTTCGTGCAGCAGATGCGCCTGATCAAGCGCATGGGCTCCCTCGGCGGGCTGATGAAGCTGATCCCCGGCATGAACAAGATCGATGACGGCATGCTCCGCCAGGGGGAGAGCCAGCTGAAGCGCATCGAGGCCATGATCGGCTCGATGACCGAGGCCGAACGCCGCCAGCCCGAACTGCTCGCCGCCCAGCCCTCCCGCCGCCGCCGTATCGCCGCCGGCAGCGGCCACACCCCGGCGGATGTGGACAAGGTGCTCGCTGACTTCCAGAAGATGCGCGGCTTCATGCAGCAGATGACCCGCGGAGGAATGCCGGGAATGCCGGGCATGGGCGGCATGCCAGGGATGGGCGGAATGCCGGGGATGCCTGGGATGGGTGGCATGCCGGGCATGGGCGGCCCCGGTGGCCGTGGCGGCGGCCAGCCCCGCAAACCTCCCAAGCCCGCCAAGAAGCGCAAGGGTTTCGGCCAGCTCTGAGCCGGCCTGTAGGATTGGGGGCTGCATTTCGAGCACCCTTTTCCAGATGATCAAGCTCCGGCTGAAGCGGTTCGGCAAGAAACGGGAAGCGAGTTTCCGTCTGGTGGCCACCAACAGCACCTCCCGCCGCGACGGCCGTCCGCTCGAGGAACTGGGCTTCTACAACCCCCGCACCAAGGAAACCCGCCTCGACGCCGAGGCCATCCGTGTCCGCCTGGGCCAGGGAGCCCAGCCCACCGACACCGTGCGCAGCCTGCTCGAGAAGGGCGGCCTGATCGAGAAGACCACCCGTCCGGCCGAGACCGTCGGCAAGCTCAAGCAGGCTGCGGCCCGTGAAGAGGCCGCCGCTGCTGCGGTCAAGGAAGCCGCCGCCGCCAAGGAAGCCGAGGCCGCCAAGCAGGCCGCTGAGGCCGCCGCCGCAGCAGAAGCGGCCGCTGCCGCCGACGCCGAACCTGCCACCGCCGAGGCCTGAGCGAACTCTCCTCCACGTTCGCCCTGCCCGACAGCGCCGCCGCCATCGCCTTGGCCGGCACGGACAGCACCTCCCTGCGGCGGCTTGAAGCCCTGACGGGCGCCCAGATTGTCCTGAGGGGTCTCGATCTTCAGATCCGGGGCCGCACCTCCCAGGTGGAGCGTCTGCAGGCCCTGATCCAGCTGCTCGAGCCGCTGTGGACACGGGGCGAGCCCATCGGCCCGGTGGACATCCAGGCGGCCCTGACAGCCCTGGACACAGGGCGCTCCGACCAGCACCGCAGCATGGGGCTCCAGGTGCTGGCCACCAGCGTCACCGGTCGGCCCCTGCGTCCCCGCACCCTGCGGCAGAACAGCTATGTCGAGGCGATCGAACGCCACGACCTGACCCTGGCGATCGGGCCTGCCGGCACCGGCAAGACCTTCCTGGCCACGATCCTGGCCGTTCGGATGCTGCAGGAGCGCAAGGTGGAGCGGCTCGTCCTGACGCGGCCGGCGGTGGAAGCCGGCGAGCGGCTCGGCTTCCTGCCCGGTGATCTGCAGCAGAAGGTGGATCCCTATCTGCGTCCCCTCTACGACGCCCTGCACGGGCTGCTTGGACAGGAGCGCACCACCCAGCTCCTGGAGAAGGGGGTGATCGAGGTGGCCCCGCTGGCCTTCATGCGCGGCCGCACCCTGGCCGATGCCTTCGTGATCCTCGACGAGGCCCAGAACACCACCTGCGCCCAGATGCGCATGGTGCTCACCCGGCTGGGGGAGAACTCCCGCATGGTCGTGACCGGTGACACCACCCAGATCGACCTGCCGCCGGGCCAGCTGAGCGGCCTGGTGGAGGCGGAGCAGGTGCTGGCCGGGGTTGAAGGGGTGGCGATCTGCCACTTCTCCGATGCCGACGTGGTGCGTCACCCGCTGGTGCAGCGGCTGGTGCAGGCCTACGCCCGCCGCGATGCCCGCCCGCCGGCCCCTCCAGCCAGGAAGCGGACCGAGGCCTCCCCTGCCCGATCGGAACAATGAACAGGGCCGAACGGCTGCGCATCCCCGCCCAGATCGCGGTGGCCGCCCTGGTGGCCTACTCCCTGGGCTTCTGGTTCACGAGCCTGTTTCCCGGCTACCTGCCGAAGATCGGCGGGCTCTGGTCAGCGATCTCCGCCGTCGTCGTCACCCAGGTCACCCGCAAGGATGCGGCCTCCTCGGCCTCGCTGCGGATTCTGGGGTCGGCGATCGGCGCCATCACCAGCGCGGTGTACCTGACGCTGCTGCCCTTTCACCCCCTGGGCATGGCCCTGGCAATCTTCGCCACGGTGATGATCTGCGCGGCGATCAATGTCCCCAGCCACGGCCGTCTGGCGGCGATCACGGTGATCGTCGTGATGGTCACCGGCAGCCTGGATCCGGCCCTGAGTCCGGGTGTGAACGCCCTGCTGCGCTTCCTGGAATCCTGCATCGGCACGGGCGTGGCGCTGCTGGCGGTGTGGCTCTGGCCCGGATCGCGGCGCCAGCCCCTGGACGAGGCCTGAAGCCAGTCCGCACAAGGGGCCCCGCATGGGGAGATCCGAACCGGCGCCCCTGCCGCAGGCCTGGGGCCGCTGGCAAGATGGATTGAGTTTGAAATGCCAGCGCCATGCCGGCCAGAAGCAACTTTCAGGAAGCCATCCGCGAGGCCCAGTCCAGCGCCCTGATCGGGCCCAATGTGGTCAACAAGGCCCTTCCCTATGTGGGCGGGGGCATGGTGCTCACCGCTGCCGGCGTGGTCGGTGGCCTGTCGATGATCGGCAACCCGATCTTCATGCCCCTGTTCTGGGTGGCGTTGATCGGCAACTTCATCCTCTTCTTCGTGGCCCAGAACGCGGCCATGAAAGGCAACAACGGCACCGCCCTGCCGATCCTGGCCACCTACAGCCTGATCACCGGCTTCACCTTGAGCGGGATCGTGGCGATGGCCATCGGCACCGCCGGCATCGGAGCGATCGGCACCGCCGCCCTGGCCACCGGCATCACCTTCGTGATCGCCTCGGTGGTGGGCCGCAACATGAGCGACAACCTCGGCCAGGCCCTCAGCGGGGTGGTGGGCCTGGGCATCGTCGGCCTGCTGATCGCCATGGTGGTGCAGCTGGTGGGTGGGATCTTCATCCCCGGCTTCGGCGGCAATGGCTTCGAGTTGATGATCGCCGGCTTCGGCACCGTCCTGTTTGTAGGTGCCGCCTTCGTCGACTTTTACACCATGCCCCGCACCTACAGCGACGACCAGTACCTGGCCGGCGCCCTGGGCATGTACCTCACCTACATCAACCTCTTCATCTTCATCCTGCGCCTGATCATCGCCCTGCAGGGTGGCGGTCGCCGGGATTGAGGCCGTCGAGACCAGGCATTGATCGTTCTCGTCAGCCAAGCCTTCCCCATGGGCCTCTCCGTTCAGGATGGGTCCATCTTTTTTTGTCGCGATCCATCGGCGCCGGTCAGCACAATCTCCCGCCCTGCCCACCTCCGCACACGGTCCTTGCAGAGGCCCGGCGTCCCAGCGGGGGACGGACCGCGAGCGCCCGGCTAAGCTCCAACCGATTCCAGCCGGCCCAGGCAGGCCTGGCACCACACCAGGGGCAACCTGCGCTGCTGCTCGGCAGGCGTGGCCCCATCACCTTCTGAACACAACGGAAACCCCATGACCAAAACGGCTCTGATCACCGGGATCACCGGTCAGGACGGTTCCTACCTGGCGGAGTTGCTCCTGGAGAAAGGGTATGTGGTGCATGGGATCAAACGGCGAGCCAGCAGCTTCAACACCGACAGGATCGACCACCTCTACCAGGATCCCCACGAACAGAATCCCCGCCTGGTTCTGCACTACGGCGATCTGACGGATTCCACCAATCTGATCAGGATCGTTCAGCAGATCCAGCCGGACGAGATCTACAACCTCGGGGCCCAGAGCCACGTGGCCGTGAGTTTCGAAAGTCCCGAATACACGGCCAACTCCGATGCCCTCGGCACCCTGCGGATTCTGGAAGCCGTCCGCATCCTGGGCCTGACCGACAAGACCCGCATCTACCAGGCCAGCACCAGCGAACTCTATGGACTGGTGCAGGAGATTCCCCAGAAGGAAACCACTCCCTTCTATCCACGCAGTCCCTATGGCGTAGCCAAGCTCTACGCCTACTGGATCACGGTCAACTACCGCGAGGCCTACGGGATGTACGCCTGCAACGGCATCCTCTTCAACCACGAAAGCCCCCGGCGGGGGGAGACCTTCGTCACGCGCAAGATCACCCGGGGCCTGGCCCGCATTGATGCCGGTCTGGATCAGGGCCTGTTCATGGGCAACCTGGACTCCCTGCGGGACTGGGGCCACGCCCGGGATTACGTGGAGATGCAGTGGCGGATGCTGCAGCAGGAGCAACCCGAGGACTTCGTGATCGCCACGGGGCGGCAGGAGTCGGTGCGCCGCTTCATTGAGCTCACCGCCGAGGAACTGGGCTGGGGCGGCATCGTCTGGAGCGGCAGCGGCGTTGAGGAGACGGGCGCCCGGCGTGACACCGGCGCCACCGTTGTGCGCATCGATCGGCGCTACTTCCGGCCGGCGGAGGTGGAGACCCTGCTGGGGGATCCCACCCGGGCCCGGGAGCGGCTGGGATGGACGCCCACCACCACCCTGGAGGAACTGGTGGCGGAGATGGTGGCCACCGACAAGGAGGAGGCCGCCAAAGAGGCCACCCTGCGGCGCGAGGGGTTCACCGTCGTCGGCTCAATGGAGAATCCCCCCCAGGTCGGGGTCACGGTCGCTCCGTGAAACGGGCCGTGAAACGCCGCTATGGTCAAGGCGCTGCCCCGTTTCCGTCAAGGCGGACCTGCGCCCAAACGACGCCCTGCGACCCGATTCTCACCACCGCCCTGGAGCGCGGGGCCCTGACGACTCCCCCATGTTGATCTCCCCCAACGACCGGATCTTCGTCGCAGGCCACCGCGGCATGGCCGGATCGGCCATCGCCCGACGCCTGCAGGCCGAGGGCTATCAGCATCTGCTCACGGTCAGCCGCTCCGACCTTGACCTGATGGACGGCCCCGCCGTGGCGGCCTGGTTCGCCGACCAGCGTCCCGATGTGGTGGTGCTGGCGGCGGCGCGCGTCGGGGGAATCCTGGCCAATTCCACCTACCCCGCCGACTTTCTGCTCGACAACCTCAAGATCCAGCAGAACGTGATCGAGAACGCCTGGCGGCAGGGCACCCGCCGCCTGCTGTTCCTCGGCAGCAGCTGCATCTATCCCAAGAGGGCCGAACAGCCGATCCGGGAGGAGTCCCTGCTCGGGGGGCCCCTGGAGCCCACCAACGAGTGGTACGCGATCGCCAAGATCACCGGCATCCAGCTCTGTCGTGCCCTGCGGCTGCAGCACGGCTTTGACGCCATCAGCCTGATGCCCACCAACCTCTATGGCCCCGGCGACAACTACCACCCCACCAACAGCCATGTGCTGCCCGGCCTGATCCGCCGCTTCCAGGAGGCCCGGGAGTCCGGCGACGAGGAGGTGGTCTGCTGGGGCAGCGGCCGGCCCCTTCGGGAGCTTCTGCATGTCGACGATCTGGCTTCGGCGGCCCTGTTCTGTCTGCGCCACTGGCAACCGGGCAACGACGACCTGCAGCACATCAACGTCGGCACCGGATCGGAGGTGAGCATCCAGCAGCTGGCCACGATGGTGGCGGACGCCGTCGGGTTCCGCGGTCGGATCGCCTGGGACACCTCCAAGCCGGACGGCACCCCCCGCAAACTCCTGGATGTCAGCCGTCTGGCCGCCCTGGGCTGGCGGGCGGCGATCCCCCTGGAGGAGGGGCTCAGGCGCACCGTGGCGGAATTCGTCAGCGAGCGGGCCAGCGGCGCCGAGGTGCGGCTGTGAGGATCCTCGTCACCGGCGGCGCCGGCTACATCGGCAGCCACGCCGTCCGGGCCCTCAGCCGGGCGGGGCACCAGCCCGTGGTGCTCGACAACCTGGTCTACGGCCATGCCGACATCGTCGAGAAGACCCTCAAGGTGCCGCTGGTGCTGGGCCAGGTGGGCGACCGTGAGGTGCTCGAACCCCTGCTGCGCGGCCGCCATCCCACCTTGGACGGCACCGCCCTGGAGGGCAAGCCGATCGAGGCGGTGCTCCACTTCGCCGCCTACGCCTATGTGGGCGAATCGGTGACCGATCCGGCCAAGTACTACCGCAACAACCTGGGGGACACCCTCACCCTGCTGGAGGCCCTGGTGGCCACCGAGCGGCCGTTGCCGATCGTGTTCTCCTCCACCTGCGCCACCTACGGCATTCCCCAGCAGGTGCCGATCACCGAGGACCACCCCCAGGCCCCGATCAATCCCTACGGCCGCAGCAAGTGGATGGTGGAGCAGCTGCTCACCGACTTCGCGGCGGCCTACGGCCTGCCCAGCGTCATCTTCCGCTACTTCAATGCCGCCGGTGCCGACCCCGACGGCGACCTGGGGGAGGATCACAACCCGGAGACCCACCTGATCCCGCGGGTGCTCGACACCATGAGCGGTCGGGAGCCCTACCTGCAGATCTTCGGCGACGACTACCCCACCCCGGACGGCACCTGCATTCGCGATTACATCCACGTGGCCGACCTGGCCGATGCCCACGTCCTGGGGCTGGAGCGGCTGCTGCGTCTGCGGGAACGGGAGGAGACCGAGCGCCGACCGCTGATCTACAACCTCGGCAACGGCACCGGCTACTCGGTCCAGCAGGTGATCGAGACCGCCAAGGCCGTGACCGGCCGCGGCCTGCTGGCCCATGTGGCCAAGCGCCGGGACGGTGACCCTCCCCAGCTGGTGGCCGGGGCCACCCGGGCCCACCAGGAACTCGGCTGGCGGCCCCGCTTCCCGGAGCTGGAAACGATCATCGAGCACGCCTGGGCCTGGCACCTGCGGCGTCACCAGGGCTGAGTCCACCGTCCACCGGCCAGGGCCTGGCCAGGGGCTCGCCGATGAAGACCCCCTGGCCGGGCATGGCCACGCTGCGCCAGTAGCTCTCGATCAGGGTGTCGCCGCGGAGGTAATAGGTGAGCAGCAGGCCGGGATCAGGAAACTTGGCCGGGAAACTGCACGGTTCCACCACGGTGCCGTAGCTGCCGGTGGCGCCGGCCTCGAGCCAGCGGAGCGCACTCATCTGCGGGCTGTCGGTCAGCTGCCCCCCGAAGGAGGTGAGGTGATCGGCGACGGCCCCGGGCCGGAAGCGGTTGGTGCGCAGGCCCACGGGGAAGGCCAGCCCCGTGACGTAGGCCATCACGTCCCGGGCCCCCACCAGGGTGTCGCCCACGACGATCCGCACCCGCAGGCGGGAGCCGATGGCCGCCATGACCCGGTCGTAGCCGGCGGCCCGTCGGTTGCGCCGGGCATCGCTGGTGCTCAGCAGATAGGCCGTCCCCGGCGGGGCGGTGCCGTCCGAGGCCACGCCCTGCTGGATCAGGCGCCTGGCCGTCGCCGCGCTGGTGGCCGCCAGCATCATGCTGGGCCGCACCCGCAGCTGATCCCAGGGACGGCGCACGTCACCGCGGGCAAACAGGGGGCTCAGGGCGGTGGTGCGGCAACCGCTGGCGCAGAAGCGCGGATCGAGGCCGAAGCTGAAGGCGCTGGTGATCGACTGGCAGCCGACCCGGTACGGGGCCGCCCAGGCCAGGGCATAGACCTGGACATGGGCTGGGGTCTGCCTGTCAACGCTGGCCTTGATGCGGCGGAACAGCCCGGGGTCCAAGGAGGTGTCCCCGGGCGGAAAGCGCACCCGGATCACCTGGTCCGGGGGGATCAGCCGGGCCGCCTGGTACAGCTGGCCGATGGTCTCGCTGAGGGGATCGGCGGCATTGATGAGGATCGCCAGATGGCGATGGTCGAGGGGGCCGCGGGAGGGTGGCCCGGCGCCGATGGACCGTCTCCCGCTCCAGGGGCCGCCACTGGCCGCCAGGGCCAGCGGCAACAGCAACGCCACCGCCACGGTCAGCCGGCGGCGCCACGCACGTGGCGGAGGAGGGGCCATGGCGAATTCGGTAGGGCGATCGTAGAACCAGCCCAACGCCATGCAGGACTCCGGTGGCGGCCTAGATTTGAGTCCGCCGGCGTGCCAGATCGTTGCCATCCCGATCCCCTGGTCCGCCAGGTTGAGGCCAGCCTCAGAACCAGACTCCCGCCGCGTGACCCGGAGGCGGCTCCCCGACCGGAATCGGCACCCCGCCGCAGCCCCGATTCCCCAGCCGTTTCCCGACCCCTTCCGCCTCGCCGTTGATGCCGCTTCTCCACCGCATCGCCAGACGACTCCCCAGCCCCCTGCTCGCCCCCCTCACCGACCAGCGGCCCGCAGCCCGTCTGATCCGGCAATCAGCGAAGAAGTACTGGAAGCTTCTGGCGCTCAACTTCTCCACCAGCCTGGTCGCCAGCCTCAGTGAGGGCGCCACCCTCGGGATCATCTTCCTTTCCGTCAGCCTGATCAGTGCTCCCGAGAACAGTGACTGGAGCAAGATTTCCGTCCTCGGATCCCTGAACCAGCTTCCCTGGCTTCAGGACTGGCTGAACAGCACCCTCAGCACCCGCTCCGGCCGCGACGGCATCTTCATCCTGCTCCTGGCCACCGCTGTGGCCCTGCAGGCCCTGATGGCGGCCACCAGTTACGTCAACAGCGTCAGCACCGCCGTGATGGGGGCCCGGATGGGCACCGAAATCACCGCCAAACTGAATGATCGGGTCCTCTCCCTGACCTTCGGCTGTGCCAGCCGGTATCGGGTCGGCGACCTGCTGAATTATGTCGGCTCCGGCGGCAGCACCGTTCAGAAGGAGATCAACCTGGCCAACGGGCTGTTGATGAACAGCCTGCAGCTGATCATCTACCTGGCCATCCTGGTGGCCATCTCCCCATGGCTTCTGCTGGTGGCCTTCGCCATGGCCAGCGTGATGCAGTCCATCCAGAAAGTGCTGCTGCCGCGGATCCGCAGGAATTCACGGGAGCAGCAGAAGGTGGGCGTCGAACTGTCCAGCCATCAGAACGAACAGATCCAGGGTCTGCGGCTGCTGCACAGCACCGGCCAGCTGGAAAGTTCCAGAAAGAAACTGAAGGCCCTGCTCGGCGAAAGCAAGCGCCTGTCGATCCGGCAGAGCAAGCTTTCCAACATTGTGCAGCCGATTTCCAACATGCTGCCGATCATTTCGATCGCCATCATCGCGGCGCTCAGTCTGTTGGTGTTCAAGGACCGCAGCAGCGGCGTCCTGCCCAGCCTGGTGACCTTCATCATCGCCCTCCAGAGACTCAACCAGAGGGTCGGCACGCTCACGGGCCTGGCCACGGGCTATGCGGCCAACAGCGCCAATGTGGAGCGGCTCAACCAGATCCTGCGCGATGACGACAAGGACTTCGTCCGCACCGGCGGTGCGCCGTTCACGGCGCTCAGGGAGAGCATCCAACTGGATGCTGTCTCGTTGCGCTACAGCCCCGATCTGCCGGAGGCCCTTGCCTCCATCCAGCTGACCATCGGCCGCGGCCAGACGGTGGCCCTGGTCGGCTCCAGCGGCGCGGGCAAGAGCTCCATCGCCGATCTGCTGGTCGGCCTCTACGAACCCACCGGCGGCCGGATCCTCATCGACGGAATCGACATGCGGTCGATCAATCTGGCCAGCTGGCAGCAGCGGCTGGGGGTGGTCAGCCAGGACACCTTCCTGTTCAACGCCAGCATCGCCAGCAACATCGGCTTCGGCGTCGAGAACGCCTCCATGGACGACATCATGGAGGCGGCCGCCAAGGCCCAGGCTTCTCGCTTCATCGCCGACCTTCCCGAGGGCTACGACACCAAGATCGGCGAACGGGGTTACCGTCTCAGCGGCGGCCAGCGCCAGAGAATCTCCCTGGCCAGAGCGATCCTGCGCCGACCAGAACTGCTGATCCTGGATGAGGCCACCAGCGCCCTTGACAGCCAGAGCGAACGGCTGGTGCAACAGGCGATCGAACAGTTCGAGCGCCAGCACACCGTTCTGGTGATCGCCCACCGTCTCAGTACGATTGTCAATGCCGACGTGATCTGTGTGCTTTCCGAGGGAAGGATCATCGAACGGGGCCGTCACCATGAGCTGCTGGCCCAGGAGGGTCTCTACGCCAGACTCTGGAGTGACCAATCCAAACATCCCCATCAGACGCCCCTGTCGGCAGCCTCCGTCTGATGGCTTTCCCACTCCCCGGACCGACCCTGCAAGACCACGAATCCTTCTCATGATCATTGCCTGCACGATCGACAACAACTACATCCGGCACTGCGCCGTGATGCTGAAGTCCCTGCAGCTCTCCAACCCCACCGAAAGCCTCAGTGTCTATATTCTCCACGGTGTCATCGATGCCGCGGAACGGGCACGGCTGGCGGCCTATCTCGGTGAGTTTCTGCCTTCAGTTTCCTTCCTGCAGCTCGATGAGCAGATGCTCGCGGGTTTTCCCGTCTTCGGCCACATCAGCCTGGCCACCTATTTCCGGCTGCTGCTGCCGGCGGCGCTGCCCCATGCGGTGGAGAAGGTTCTCTATCTGGATTCCGACCTGATCGTGGTTGACGCCCTGCGGGAGCTCTGGGAGTCACCCCTGGAGGGGAACAGCATCGGTGCGGTGGAGGAACACAACCAGGAGTTCGACCGCAACCGCCTTGGTCTGGCGGAGGGCTCCCTGGTCTTCAATGCCGGGGCGATGCTGATCGATCTGGGCCGCTGGCGCCGGGAGAACATCCTGGCCAACGGGCTGGAGTTCGCCCGCACCCATCCCGAGCGGATCAAGCACTGGGATCAGGACGTGCTCAACTCCCTGCTCGAGGCCCGCTGGCTTCCGCTCGACTGGCGCTTCAACGCCCTGCCCCACCTCTGGATGCACCCCGACTACACCGCTGCCGGCACCCCCCTGGGCCGGCAGGCGGAACTGGCCCGGGCGAATCCCGCCGTGATCCACTTCGCGGGCTCGGGCGTGGCCAAGCCCTGGCACCATCGCTGCACCCATCCCTGGCGCCAGCGCTACCTGGAGATCCGCCAGCAGACCCCCTGGGGCCACCTGCCCCTGGAGGGCACCCCCAACACCCCCCCGGGCGATCGGTTCGGGCGGCTGCGGTCACGGGTCAAGCGGGCCGGCAAGGCGATGCTCGGCAGGCTGGTCCCGCGCCACCGATGACCATCCAGATCGGCGACCACCGGCTCACCTGCATCGGCTACGCCGACAGCACCGAAGCCGATCTGCTCGGACGCTTCCTGCGCCAGGGCAGCCGCGCCCTGGCCGCGACCGAGGGGGAGTATGCGCTGGTGATCGAGACCAACGCCGGCGACGTGACGGTGGTCACCTCGCCGGTGGGGGCGACGCACTACTACGTCCTGGAGCACGACGGCCGCCTCTTCCACGGCGACCGGGTGGCCGAGATCCTGCACCGCAGCGGCCTCGCCTGGCGCTGGAACTGGCAGGCCCTCGGCGATCTCTGCCAGCTGGAGAACCTGACCGACAACCAGACCCTCCACCCGGCGATCCGCCGGGTGCCCCCCGGCAGCGTCCTCCACTTCACCGAGGGCAGGGTCTCCCTCCACTCCGTCGCGGTCCTTGACCGCATTCCGCCGGCCCCCCCCGACCCCGACGCCGCCGTCGACGCTCTCAACGACGCGGTCCTGCGGCTGGCGGGGGACAACCCCTACCTGTCCCTGTCGGGCGGATTCGATTCGCGGGTGATCCTGGCGTCGATGCTGCGCCAGGGCCTGCGGCCCCATCTGATCACGATGGGGCGGGAGGAGGCGACCGATGTCCAGGTGGCCCGCCGCATGGCCGAGCGCTTCGATCTGCCCCACCAGCTGATCAGCCTGGAGCTCGACGACGTCTTCGCCCACGCGCGCACCATCTCCAGCGTCACCAACGGCACCAAGACCGCCTGGCACTGGCACACCTTCCTCTATCCCCTCAAGGCCGACATCCCCGCCGAGGCCACGTTCTTCGTCGGCACCCTGGGGGAATTCGCCCGTTCCTACTACTTCGACCGCGGCTGGCTGGGCCGCTTCGCCTCCCTGGCCCCCGACGTCGCCCTGGGCCGGTTCTGGAGGATGAAACTGAACCGGCACCCCAGTTTCTCCGCCGAGGAGCTGAACCACCTGGCGCCACCGCTGGCCGCCGAGCTGGTGGCCGAGGGCCGGGGCCGGCG
>NZ_JAYGIA010000115.1:0-13599 GCF_034931165.1 Synechococcus sp. BA-124 BA4
GCTTCAGCCAGCAGCCACCAGGCCAGACCGGCGGCTCCGATGACCGCCCCGGCGACGGCACTGGCCAGGATGGGACTGACGGGGGATTCGCGTTCGGCCATGGGTCTCGATCCTCCAAACCCCTGATGGGGGAAGCCTAGAACCGCTCCGCCATCCGAAGGGCGTTCGCAATCACGGTGAGGCCGGGCGACACCATCGGGCAACTGGGAAAGACGCTGGCATCGGCGATGGTCAGGTTGGCCAGGCCATGGACGCGGCCGTCGCGATCGACCACCGAGTGGGCCGGATCGTCGCCCATGCGGCAGGTGCCGCAGGCATGACCGATCACCGCCAGGGGAGCCTCGCCGCGGGGGTAGAAGGGGGCCTGGCGCACCTGGGGAGTGAGCGGATCGGCGTCGACCGCCTTGAGCACGGAGAGCCAGCGGTAGACGAGGCGGTCGTGGGCTTCGAGGTTGTTGGCCCTGTACTGGATGCTCAGCCGCTCCCCGCGCAGCTCGATACGGTTCCCGGGATCGGGCAGCACCGGACTCATCGCCCACCAGCAGATCGAGCGCACCGCCAGCTGCTCCAGAGCCAGGTTGGGCAGGAGCCGGGTGATCAGCGAGAGCACCGGCGGTGACTCGGCGAACTGGGCGTCCTGCAGCACTCCGCCGCCGGTTTCGATGTGACCGAGCGGAAAGCTGACGTTCTGATCACCCCAGACATAGTCGTTGACCCCCAGGCTGCGGGGGAAGCGGCCGCTGTGGGGCTCGCGGGCCAGCTGCAGGATGGCGGTGAGCTGGGGTTTCATCAGGTGGCGGCCCACCTGGCTGGAGCCATTGGCCAGACCGTCGGGATGGAGTGTGCTGCGGGAGCGCAGCAGCAGCGCCGGGGTGTTGACCGCACCGGCGGCCAGCACCACCTGGTCGCCGCGGAACATCCAGCGCTGGCCGCCGATCTCGGCTTCCACCCCCTTCACCTCGCGGCCACTGGGATCCACGTGCAGCTGGATGACGCGGGCGTTGCTGATCAGGCGGGTGGTGCGATGGGCGAGGGCCGGCTGCACCCCGAACAGCTCCGCGTCGCCGCTGGGATCGTCGAGCTGCTCCGACCAGCTCAGCGGCAGGTCGTAGGGGTGGCTGCCCTGGCGCTGCAGACCCTGGCGCAGGGGCTCGAAGAGCGGATCCAGCGGCAGCGGGGCGTGGGGATAGGGGCTGCTGCGCGGGGGTTCCTGGGGGTCGACCCCGGCTCGGCCATGGACGCGGTAGAGCGCCTCGGCCCGTTCGTACCAGGGGGCCAGTTCGTCGTAGCTGAGGGGCCAGGCGGGGGCCACCCCCTCCTGCAGAGGCAGACCCTCGAACTCGCGCGGCCACATGCGCTCGAGCACCCCGCCCCAGATCTTGGTGTTTCCGCCCAGGGCATAGATGGTCTGGGGAGAGAAGGGATCGCCATCCGGGCCAAACCAATCGTCGCCGGGGTGATAGCGGTCCTTGCGGAACAGATCGACGCTGGCCACGTTCTGATCGGCCAGGTCCATGACTCCGCCCCGCTCCAGCAGCAGCACCGAGCGGCCCCTGGCCGCGAGGGCCCCGGCCAGGGTGCCGCCGGCGGCGCCGGAGCCGATCACGATCACCTCGTGGTGCTGGTCGTCGAGGATCATGACCAGGCGTAGAGAAGGAGAAAGAGCATCACCCAGATCACATCCACGAAGTGCCAGAACAGGGAAGTGGCGATCACCCCCTGCTCACCGGCGGCGTAGTTGGCCGGGCGGAAGGAGCGCTGCAGCATCAGGGCCATCAGCAGGATGCCGCTGAGCACGTGCAGGCCATGGAAGCCGGTGAGCAGGTAGAAGCAGCTGCCGAAACTGCCGCTGGTGATGCCGAACGCCAGTGAACGCCATTCGCTCGCCTGGCCGTAGAGAAACACCGCCCCCATGGCCATGCTCAGCAACCAGAAGGAACGGAACCCCCAGAGCTGTCCCCTGGAGAGGCAGCGCTCGGCCAGAGCCACCGTGCCGCTGCTGGAGACCAGCACCACCGTGTACAGAAGGGGGCTGCGCCACTCCAGACCCTCCACCCCGGGCGGCAGCCACTGCAGGGCTGAGAGCTTCAGCAACGCATAGCCGCTGAAGAACGCCAGAAAGATGACGCTCTCGGAGCAGAGAAAGATGATGAAGCCGGTAAGGCTGTGGTTGGCGTAAGCCACGTCATGACCCTGGGGGGTCGGGGCGTCATCGAGGGGAGGGCTGATGGTCATGGCTCAGGCCTGCAGAAGGGAGCGCTCGATCTCGGCCTGGTGTTCCACCAGTGGCCGGCCGGTGCCATAGCCGTAGGGGCCACTGATCACGGTGGGCACGTGCTCCTCGAAGTTCTCAGCCGGAGGAGGTGAAGGAAGCAGCCACTCCAGGCCGATGGCCGTCCAGGGATTGGCCGGAGACTTCGGCCCCCGCACCCAGGAGCTCACCAGGTTGAGCAGGAAGGGAATGATGGAAACCCCCAGCAGGAAGGCACCGAGGCTGGCGATCACGTTCCAGAAGGCGAACTCCGGGTCGTAGGAGGACACCCTGCGGGGCATGCCCATCAGACCGAGGGGATGCATCGGAAAGAAATTGAGGTTGGTGCCGATGAAGGTAAGCAGAAAATGGAGCTTTCCAAGACCCTCATAGTACATGTGGCCGGTGAACTTCGGGAACCAGTGATAGATTGCGGCGTAGACTCCCATGGTGGCCGCTCCATAAATCACGTAGTGGAAATGACCCACCACGAAATAGGTGTTGTTCACGTGGATATCCACAGGCACCGTAGCCAGCATGATGCCGGTGACGCCTGCGAAAACAAAATTGAACAGCCCGCCGAGGGCGAACAGCATCGCCGTGTTCAGGCGTAACTTCCCGCCCCACAGAGTGGCCAGCCAGGCGAACACTTTGATGCCGGTGGGCACCGCGATCAGCATGGTGGTCACCATGAAGACATCGCGCATCCACTGGGGAACACCGCTGGGGAACATGTGGTGCACCCAGACGATCAGGCTGAGACCGACGATCACCAGGGAGGCCCCGGCCACGAAGGGATAGCCGAACAGGGGCTTGCGTGCATAGACCGGGAACAGTTCGGAGAACACACCGAACACCGGCAGGATGATCACATAGACGGCGGGGTGGGAATAGAACCAGAAGAAGTGCTGATAGAGCACCGGATCACCGCCTCCCTCAGGGCGGTAGAAGGAGGTGCCCACCACCAGATCGAACAGCAGCATCACGGCTCCCCCCGTGAGGGCGGGCAGGCCGATCAGCTGAATCGTCTGTGCCGAGAGAGCCGTCCAGCAGAAGATCGGCATCCGGCCCAGGGACATGCCAGGGGCGCGCAGGCGCAGGATCGTGGTCACGACGTTGACCGCGCCCATGATCGAGGAGATGCCCGAGAGGGCCACGGCCAGAATCCAGAGGGCCTCTCCGTTGATCAGATGCCCGAGGGGGTTCTGCAGGCTCACCGGCGGATAGGACCACCAGCCGGAGGAGGCGGGGCCGCCGGGAACCAGGAAGCTGGCCATCAGGATCACCCCGAACACCGGCACCATCCAGAAGGCGGCGGCATTGAGCTTGGGGAAGGCCATGTCCGGGGCGCCGATCATGCACGGGATCAGCAGGTTGTTGAGCCCATTGAGCACCGGGAAGATGAACAGGAAGAGCATGATCGTCCCGTGCATCGTGTAGAGGCCGTTGTACACGGTCCGATCCACCAGATCCGCCTCCGGTGTGATCAGCTCACCGCGCATGATCATCGCCAGGAGACCGCCCACCAGCAGGAAGAACAGAGCAGTGGCGATGTACTGGATGCCGATCACCTTGGCATCGGTGTTGAAGCTGAAGAAGCGCTTCCAGTTGTCCGGGGCACCGGGCACCGGATGGGGTGCCCTGAGGATGCGCGAGTCGACGCCGGCGGTGGAGGTCATGGGATCAGCCGTCGTGGGGAAGGGTGTTGGAGCCGGGCACATTCACCAGAGGCGGCGGGGCCGGCTCGACGGTGGCGTAGCCGCTGGAGCGCTCGCCGCTGCGCTGCTGGGCGTATTCACGGGCGGCATCGCTGAGGCCGGGCTGGAGCGGCAGGCGGGAGGCACGACGCAGCCACTCCTGGTAGGCCTCTTCGCTCTCCACCACCACATCGGCCTGGTTGGCGGCGAACCAGGTGCCGCTGTACTCGGAGTCGCGCAGGCGGTAGCGGCCCTCGCGGGTGGGCGTGAGGAAGAGGGTGATCGAGCGGCCGGGGATCACCTGCTGCTTGAGACGAAAGGCCGGCACGTAGAAGCCGTGGATCACGTCCCTGCTCTCCAGCTGGAGGCCGAGGCGCCGTCCGAGCGGCAGGTGCAGCTCGGTGGAGGAGACCCCCGCCACCGGGTAGCGGAACTCCCACGACCACTGCCTGGCGATCACCTGCACCTCCCCGCCGGGAGGTGGTGCGGCACTGGCGGAGCTGGCCAGGGCAGGACCATGGTCATGGTCCATGGGGCCGATCAGACCGATCTCGCGGTTCACCTGGATCGTGTAGGCAGCGATCCCCATCACCAGCAGCAGCGGGATCACGGTCCAGATGATCTCGAGGGTGGTGTTGCCCTCGATCGGCTCCGCATCACTCATGTCGTACTTCTCGGCCCGGTTGAAGAGCACGACCCAGGCCATCACCGACACCACTCCCACGAACACGAAGGTGGCGACGGCCGTCTCGAAACCGAAGAGGCCATCCACCAGCGGGGCCGCCGAGGAGGCCTGCACCGGCAGCCAGCGGGGCACCTGAGCACCCATCCAGACACTCAGCAGGATGAGCAGCACCAGCCAGAGAGCCAGGCCGATCACACGGGTGAGGGGGAAACGTTGTGGGGTACTGGTCATGGCAGGGCCTCCCGCAGACTGGCGCCCTCGCCCAGAAGCTGGCTGGCGGTGACATGGACGCCGAACTCAACCCCCAGCTGGGCGCCGAGGGTGCCGTGCCAGGCCATCAGCGCGAACACCAGCAGTCCCACCAGCAGGTAACTCCACTGCACCTGGCGTCCCATCTCCCAGCGCCAGCGGTAGCGCTGGACTCCACGCCAGAGCGTCATCAGCACGATCGAGAACAGCAGGCCCACGCCCACAGCCCCATGCCAGAGCATGGTGGCGGTGCTGCCCATGCCGAAGCTGCTGGTGACACCGGGGAGCGGATCGGCCAGCTGCATCTCCACGAAACCCGCCGCCACGGTGAAGAAGCTGATCAGGCAACAGGCCAGCAGGTTGTACCAGCCCACGTCATGCAGTCCGGCCCGGGTCACCGGCAGGGCCAGGAAACGGAACAGTCGCTTCTCGAAAGGGAAGAGCGCTCCGGCGATGTCGAAGGCGATGGCAATCACGAACAGACCGATCGTGAGATGCACCAGGTTGGGGTGAATCGGCAGCCGGTAGGGCAGATCATTGGCTCCAAGCTCCATCACACCAGACCTGCGCGCATCGCCTCCACCACCTTGACGGTGTGCAGGCCGTAGACCCAGATCAACTGATTGCCGAGCAGCACCTGAACCACCACCAAGGCACTGAGCAGGCTGCCCGCCCCGAGAAAGGCCAGGGGCAGCTGCAGAGGATCCCGGCTGCGGATCACATAGCGCCAGGCGGTGAGCACCGAGAGCACTCCGGCCAGAACCCAGCCAAGGGTGCTGTGCAGGTTGAGGATGTCGCGCGAGGCGCCATAGGGATTGGCCAGACCCGCCTCCACCTGGCCGAAGATGATCGCGATGAAAATCGACACCGTGGCGAAGAGCAGGTTCCAGAAGCTCACCTCGTACAAGGCGGGTTTTCCCGCCAGGCGACCGATCAGATCGAAGACGAAGGCGATCAGGGCCATCGCGATCACGAAGTGGACCACGATCGGGTGGATCGTGTCGATCCAGGGGAGGTTGCGGTCGTTGAGGGGAGGAAGAAGCTCGAGCATGGGCGCCTGCCCGTCCTGCCGCTGCCTCCACCATGCAGCTCCGGCAGAAACGGGTGTCGGCCCAGTCAGCGAATCCCGATCGGATCGGATCAGCTACCTACGCTGAGCGCAGTCGAGCCCGTGCCATGTCGATCCCCGCCTCCCGACCCCTGCGCTGGCTGGCGGCTGGGCTGGTGCTGGCGGCGGCAGGCCTGGCCCTGGCTTTGCCGTTCGTTTCGGCCACCCTGCTCACGGTCGCGATCGGGGGGGTGGCCATCGCCAGTGGCCTGTCCCAGCTGATCCGGCTCACCGCTGCGGGCGACCTGCGCAACCGCGTGTTCCGCGGCCTGAGTGGGCTGCTCTACCTGGCGGGGGGGCTCTGGATCCTGATCAATCCGGTGGTCAGCGAAGTGAGCCTGACGCTGTTCGCCGGCCTGCTGCTGGCGGTCGAAGGGCTGATGGAGCTGGCCTCTGCCGCGGCGTCAGACACCCCCGCCAGAGGACTGGTGCTTGCCGATGGACTCGTGACCGCGGGCCTGGGCGTCCTGCTGATCGCCGAATGGCCGAGCGACAGTCTCTGGGCCATCGGCACCCTGCTGGGCATCGCGCTGGGCTTCTCCGCGTTCAATCTGCTGATGACCCCGCTCAACTCCGGCGACTGACCAGCCAGACGGCCCCCATCAGGGCCGCCAGCACCAGACTGATCTCGATCAGACCGCCGCTCCACATCCATTCCTGGAAGGTGAAGGTGGCCAGCGGAGGCACGGAACCGGCAACGGGAGCGCCAACGACGCCGGCAACAGCAAGGACAGAGGACACAGACCGGCGGCTTCGGGAACGTCCCAGTTTCACTCCCCTGCCAGAGCCGCTTCGGAGCGGCGCTGATCGACCGCCCCCAGCGTTCCACCACCGGGCAGGGCCTCCAGCGAGTGGGCCGCCCCCATCGCCGGGGCCATCCGCCAGCGGTGACCCATCGACTCCAGCAGCCGGAGAGTGTCGGGGCTGAAGCCCTCCTCCACGGCCAGCTCATCGGGGCGGTGCTGACTGTGGATCCGGCTGGCAGCCACTGCGGAGGCGAGGTTCAGCCCATGCTCCAGGCGGTTGAGCAGCACCTGCAGCACCGTGGTGATGATGCGGCTGCCGCCCGGGCTGCCGGTGGCCAGCAGGGGGCCACCGCCGGGGGTGAGCACCAGGGTGGGCGCCATCGAGCTCAGCGGTTGCTTGCGCGGCGCGATCGCGTTGGCCGCTCCCTGCACCAGGCCGAAGGCATTGGCAGCCCCGGGGCGGGCCGTGAAATCATCCATCTCGTTGTTGAGCAGGAAGCCGGCTCCCGGCACGCTCACCCCGTTGCCGTAGGGAAAGTTGAGGGTGGTGGTGGTGGCCACCATCGAGCCGTCACGGTCGATCACCGAGAGGTGGGTGGTGTTCGGACTTTCAGGGGCGCGACCAGCGGCCGGCGGATCGAGCTCGCCCGCCGGACGGTGGCGCCGGCCCTGGATGGTGCGGCGCAGGTCATCGGCATAGCTCTGGCTCAGCAACCGCTCCAGGGGCATCGCCACGAAGCGGGGGTCGCCCAGCCAGCGGTTGCGGTCGCGGTAGGCCAGGTTCATCGCCTCCGCCATCGGATGCAGGCTGGCGGCGCTGTTGTGCCCCAGGCCAGCCAGATCGAAGCCCTCCAGGATGTTGAGGAGCTGGATCAGGGTGACCCCACCGGAACTGGGCGGGGGCATGGCGATCACGGGATGGCCCCGCCAATCACCCACCAGAGGGGGCTGAAGGCGGGCCCGGTAGGAGCTGAGATCCACCGCACTGACCAGACCTCCCCGGCGGCGCATCAGCGCCACCAGCTCCCGAGCCACAGGCCCGCGGTAGAAGCCCTTCTCCCCCTCGGCGGCGATGCGCCGCAGGGTGGCGCCCAGCTGGGGCTGGCGCAGACGCTCGCCCGGGCGGTAAGGCGTGCCCTCCGGCCGGAAGAAGAGCCGAGCCGATTCGGGATCGGCCCGCAACAGGGGAGCCGCGGTCTCCAGGGAATCGGCCAGGGCCTTGCTCACCACCACCCCCTCCTCCGCCAGACGGATCGCGGGGGTGATCAGTCGCGCCAGGGGCAGGCGGCCGTAGTGGCGGTGAGCAAGCAGAAGCCCCGCCACCGTGCCGGGCACCCCGGTGCTGAGCAGGCTGCGGGTGGCCTTGAGGCGATCCACCGCACCGGAGGCATCGAGCAGCAGATCGGGACCGGCTGCCTGGGGTGCACTCTCGCGGAAGTTGATCGTCACCGCCCGGCCCTGGCCCACCACCACCTCCTGAGGCTGCGGCGGCCGCCCCCGGCTGAGCCGCTCCGGCCGCCAGAGGACGAGGAAACCGCCGCCACCCAGATTCCCCGCCTGGGGATGGGTGACCGCCAGGGCGAAAGAGGTGGCCACTGCCGCATCGACGGCATTACCCCCCGCCCGCAGCACGTCACGCCCCACCCGGGAGGCCTCCGCCTCCTGGCTGGCCACCATGCCCCCGGCCGACCAGATCGGCTGAAAGCGCTGGCTGGCCTCCTGGAGCACGTCGGCCTGCGCCACCAGCGGCAGCAGGGCCAGGCCGGCCGCCGTCAGCAGCCCCAGGGGGCGGAGGCGGAGCTCAGAGGCTGCCATACCCGCCACCTCCGGGGGTCTCGATCACCAGGGCATCACCAGCCGCCACCGCCAGTTGCACGGATCCGTCCAGCTCCAGTTCGCTGCCATCGGAGCGGATCAGCCGGTTTCGGCCCAGCGCCCCGGCCCCGCCGCCGGCGAGTCCGAAGGGGGGCGCCTGGCGAGAGCTCGAGAGGATCGCGGCGGTCATCGGCTCCAGGAAGCGCAGGTGCCGCACCACCCCGTCGCCGCCCGGCCAACGGCCGGCCCCACCACTGCCCCGGCGCAGGCTGAAGGATTCCAGGCGCACGGGAAAACGCTCTTCGAGGATTTCGGGATCGGTGAGGCGGGAGTTGGTCATGTGGCTCTGCACCGCCGAAGCGCCCGCAAAACCCTGGCCATCGAGACCGCGTCCGGCACCACATCCACCGCAGATCGTCTCGTAGTAGTGATGGCGCTCGTTCCCGAAGCTGAGGTTGTTCATGGTGCCCTGGGCCGCGGCCATCACCCCCAGGGCCGCGAACAGGGCATTGGCGATCGCCTGCGATGTTTCCACGTTGCCGGCGACCACGGCAGCATCAGGCCCCGGATGCAACAGGGACCCCGGAGGCACGATCAGCTCCAGCGGTCGGAAGCAGCCGGCATTGAGGGGCACGTCCTCCCCCACCAGGCAGCGGAACACGTAGAGCACCACCGCCCGGGTGATCGCCAGCGGGGCATTGCGGTTTCCCGTGTCCTGGGGGGAGGTGCCGCTGAAGTCGATCACGGCGCGGCGGCCCGGGTGATCGATACGCACCGTCACGTTGATGACCAGGCCGCCGTCGAGGGGCAGACGGAAGTGACCCGGCTCGAGCCGATCGATCACCCGCCGCACCGCCTCGGCACCGTTGTCCTGCACATGGGCCATGAAGGCCCGCACCACCCCCGCTCCCTCCCGGTCAGCCAGCCCCACCAGCAGGCGGGCCCCGAGCTGGTTCGCGGCCACCTGAGCCTGCAGATCGGCCAGCAGCTGATCCGGGTTGCGCACGGGCCAGGGCCCCGCCGCCAGCCGCCGCCGCCAGTCCCCCTCCAGCAGCGTGCCTCCGCGCAGCAGCGGCACGTTGTCGAGCAGGAGCCCCTCCTGCTCGAGCCGCCGGCTGAAGGGGGGCATCGATCCCGGTGTGATCCCGCCCACATCGGCGTGATGGCCACGGGACGCCACGAAGAACTCGGGGACGGAGTCGCATCCCGGCAGGAACACCGGAGTGATCACCGTGAGATCAGGCAGGTGGGTCCCGCCATGGGCAGGGTGGTTCGAGACGATCGCATCACCCGGTCGCAGGGGGGGATGCTCCCGCCGCCGGACCGCGTCCAGCAGGTCGGCGACGCTGGCCCCCATCGAGCCCAGATGCACTGGAATGTGGGGGGCATTGGCCACAAGCTCCCCTGCGGCGTCAAAGACGGCACAGGAGAAATCAAGACGCTCGCGGATGTTCACCGAGCGGGCGCTCTGCTGCAGCTGCACCCCCATCTGCTCGGCCACGGCCGAGAAGCGGTGGTTGAACAGCTCGAGGCTGACCGGATCCATCCCCTCCGCGCTGGTCGGTTCGGCCGATGCCGGCAGAGCCGGAGCGTCGCGGGTCACCAGAAGGCTGCCATCGGCCTGCAGGGCAGCCGACCAGACGGGGGCGAGCACGAGGGTGCCGGTGGACTCCACCACCAGAGCGGGGCCGACGAGCCGTGCTCCCCTGGGGAGTGCCTCGCGCCGGTGCAGAGGGACCTGGTGCCATCGCCCACCCCAGTGGAGGGGGATGAGGGGGTCCTCGCCCTGTCCGGCCGCAGCCTGAGGCGGTGGAGTACAGGTGTTCGGATCGGGTCCCGGGGCCACCAGCTCCACCAGCAGCCACTCCACCACGAGTGCGGGGTCCTCCGGCGCGTGGCCGAAGCGCTGACGGTGGGCCCGCTCGAATCCACGGCGCAGGCTCGGCGCCTCGGCCAGCGGAAGCGGCAGGGTCAGCTCACTGGCGGCGAGCCGCACCCCGACGCGGAACTCGGCGCGAAGCGCAGGTGCGTCGTCGACCCGGAAGCAACTGGGCTGGTCGAGCCCGCTCCAGGCACGGGATCCGTCCTCGACCAGCTCGGCAGCCCGCCGCCGCAGCCGAGCCACCAACGCCTCGTCGAGTGGTTCGCGCACCACCTCCTCCCGCAGCAGCCTCTGGTCGGCCAGGCCGATGCCATAGGCCGAAAGCACCCCGGCCAGAGGATGGAGCAGCAGCCGGCGGATGCCCAGCCGATCGGCGAGAGCGCAGGCGTGCTGTCCTCCGGCCCCGCCGTAGCAGACCAGCGTGGCACCGCGAAGATCATGTCCACGCTCGATCGAGATCCGCCGGATCGCTTCGGCCATCCGATCGTTCGCGATCGCCACGGCGCCCTCCGCCAGCGATTCGGGTGTGTTGGAGCGACCCGTCGCCCGGCTGACGCGCTCGGCCAGTTCGCGGAACATCCGCCCAACCCGCTCCGGATCGGGTCCCTGATCCCCGGACGGACCGAAGACCGCCGGAAAGGCGGCCGGCTGCAGGCGGCCCAGCAGCAGGTTGGCGTCGGTGATCGTCAGCGGTCCGCCGCGACGATAGCAGGCCGGCCCCGGATCCGCCCCGGCGGAGGCCGGCCCCACCTGCAGACGCTGCCCATCGAAATGGAGCACCGACCCACCTCCGGCGGCCACGGTGTGAATCGGCAGCATCTCCGCCTGCAGGGTGAGGCCGGCGATCTCGGTGTCCTCGCGGCGCTCCCAGACGCCCTCGGAGGCGTCGGGCCGTGCGTGAAAGACATCGGTGGAGGTGCCGCCCATGTCGAAACCGACAATCGGTGCGACTCCGCCGGCGAGCCTGACCGCGGCCACCATCCCGCCGGCCGGACCGGAGAGGATCGTGTCCTTGGCACGGAGCAGCTCCGGGGCGATCAGCCCCCCACTCGACTGCATCACGCGCAGGCGGCAGTGAGGACCGAGGTCGTCTCGCAACCGGTCGAGATAGGCCTCCAGCACCGGTGAGACGCAGGCCTCCACCACGGTGGTCTGGGCTCGTGACACCAGACGGGGCCGCAGGCCCACCCGATGGGAGAGCACCACGGGATCGAAACCGAAGGGCCGCAGCCAGTCGCCCAGCTGCTGTTCGTGGCGGGGGTGCCGTGTGCCATGGAGCAGGGCCACCGCGCAGCTGCTGAGGCCCTCGGCACGGGCCGTTCTCAGGGCGGTCTCCAGCTGGGCATCGAGCCGCAGAGGAAGAAGTTCGATGCCGTCGGCCGCCAGCCGCCCCTCCACCTCCAGCACACGCCGGTAGAGCGGGGCCGGACGCTGGATGTCCAGAGCGAAGATGTCGGGGCGATGCTGATCGCCGATCCAGAGGGCATCGGCGAAGCCCCGGGTGATCAGCAGCAGGGTGGGGGAGCCGCGATCCTCCAGCAGGGCGTTGGTGGCCACGGTGGTGCCGAGACGGACCTCGCTGACGGCCCCCGGCGGCAGGGGCTCGCCCGGGGAGACACCCAGCAACTCACGGATGGCGGCCACGGCCGGATCGCCCAGCAGCCCCTGCTGCTCCGAGAGCACCTTGCGCACCACCAGTTCACCAACGGGGCTACGCCCCACAAGGTCGGTGAACGTGCCGCCTCGGTCGATCCAGAAATGCCAGCCGGAGGACGGACGGGCGGACTTCCGGTTGCCGGGTTCTGCGACAGCTGGCCTATCGCGCTCCAGAGGACCTTCTGCCCAACGCAAGCCCGACGCTATTCGATCGATATGCAGAAGGAACCGCGAGCGGCGACGCGGAACACAACGCGACCCCCGCGCAGGCAGGGGACATGGGATGGAGAGGATCCAGCACAGGCTGAGACCCAGCAGGAATCAACGTGTCTCAGACAGCGATCTAACTGTTCTCTCTTTTGTACTGACCATAATTCGTTCCTTCATAACGAACGGAGGGATTGCCGAGACCACCACCTCCGTTCTTTGTGGCCTGGCCATAGTTCGTACCGCCAGATCTTGGCAGTTAGACTTCCGACGGGTTGTTAGTCAAGTTCGGGTTTCCGCCAGTGATGCTTTCCTCATCAGAAAAGGAAATCAGTTCGAAGAATTTCATGGCTGTTCATCCGATAAGGCGAAGGTGCCAAGAAGCTAGGTCCACTGAAGTGAGGCCTGATCACATCAATCCCATCTCAAGAATGACGCTCTGATCTGGCATCACCTGATCAGCAGAACCCAACCGTCTGACAACTCAAGCGTAGCTTCCGCCGATCCGCTGGCCGCCCATGCCCTGACCCCGAAAACACTCTTCACCGCGGCTCCACAGAACCAGGACAAGTAGAGAATGGGAATCATCATCAGCGGTAGTTCTCGAACTGAATCGGCACGTCCAGGTCTTCGGCCCGCAGCAGCTGGATCACCTGCTGGAGATCGTCCTTGTTCTTGCCGGTGACGCGCAGGCTCTCCCCCTGGATCGCCACGGTGACCTTCTTCACCTGGTCGCGCACGGTCTTGCTGAGCTTCTTGGCCAGCTCCTGGCTCAGCCCCTTGCGCAGCTTCACCACCTGCTGAATGCGGTTGCCACCCACGGGCTCGGCGGTCTGGAAATCAAAGATCTTCAGGGAGAGCTCCCGCTTGGTGGCCTTCTGGCGCAGCACATCAGCCACCGCCTCCAGGGTCATGTCGCTGGCGGTGGTGATGGTGATGCTCTCGTCATCCAGCTCGATCTCGGTCTTCGAGTCCTTGAGGTCGTAGCGCTGACCCACCTCGCGCCGGACCTGGTCCAGGGCATTCACCAGCTCCTGACGGTCGAAATCGGAGACCACATCGAAGGAGTAGGTATCGGCCATGGGCGGCGCCGGGCGGTGGAGGTTCAGCGAATCCTAGAAAAGGGGTTCCGCGCCCCCTCGACGATGCCCTCTGTCCTGACCGCCGCGGCCCCTGCCCTGGCCTGGTCCCTGCTGCTGTCGGGCGCCGTGGTGATCCTCAGCCTGGTGCCCCTGGGCGCCGGGCGAGCCAGCGCCGACTTCACCCCGGCTGATCTCGCCGCGCCCCGGGCGATGTTCGACCG
>NZ_JAYGIA010000116.1:0-13498 GCF_034931165.1 Synechococcus sp. BA-124 BA4
CCGCGCCACAGCACCTGGCCGGCGGCGGCGCCCACCAGCCGGGAGATGGCCCGCAGGGTGGTGCTCTTGCCGGCGCCGTTGGCGCCCAGCAAGGTCACCAGCTCCCCTTCCTTCACCTGCAGATCGAGGCCCCGCAGGGCGGTGAGGGCGCCGTAGCGCACGGTGAGACAACGCAGCTCCAGCAGCGGCGCGCTCATCGGCCGTCTCCGCCGGCACCGCCCGAACTGGCGCCCGAGCTGCCACCCGAGCCCCCCAGATAGGCCTCGATCACCCGTGGGTCGGTGCGCACCTCGGCGGGGCTGCCCAGGGCAATGCGCCTGCCGAAGTTGAGCACCGCCAGCCGGTCGCAGAGCTGCATCATCAGCGGCACGTGGTGCTCGATGATCAGCACCGTCAGGGTGAAGTGTTGGCGGATCGTGCCGATCAGCCGCCGCAGGTCGTCCTTCTCGGCCGGGTTCATGCCGGCGGCGGGTTCATCCAGCAGCAGCAACTGCGGCGCCGTCGCCAGGGCCCGGGCGATCTCCAGCCGCCGGCGGTCGCCGTAGGGCAGGTCCCCGGCCCGCTGGTCGGCCAGGGCCTCCAGCTCCAGCAGGGCCAGCAGCTCCATCGCCCGATCCTCCAGGCCCCTCCGGTGTTGGCGGAAGGCGCCGTTGGCCACCAGGGCCCCCAGCAGGGGGGTGCGGGCCGCATGATGCAGGCCCACCAGCACGTTCTCCCGCACCGACAGGCTCTCGAACAGGCGCAGGTTCTGGAAGGTGCGGGCGATGCCCAGGCGGTTGAGGCCGCTGGCCCCCAGGCCCGTGGTGGGCGCCCCCCGCCACAGGCAGCGTCCGCCGCTGGGGGGGGTGAGGCCGGAGATCACGTTGAACAGGGTGGTCTTGCCGGCGCCGTTGGGGCCGATCAGGCCGAAGATCTCCCCCTCCTCCAGCGCCAGACTCACCTGATCGAGGGCCAGCAGGCCGCCGAAGCGGCAGCTGACCGCCTCCACCTGCAGCAGGGGCGCCGGGGCGGTGCCGTCGGGGCTCCGGCTCATGGGGCCTGGGGAGCCTGGCGGCCCCGGCCGAGCAGGCCGGTCAGCCAGCGCAGTCGTTCCGCCGTCACCAGTCCCTGGGGAAAGAACAGCGGACCCAGCAGAATCACCGCCCCGAACAGGATCAGGCGCAGGTCCCCCACCGGCCGCAGCAGCTCCGGCAGGGCGGTGAGCAGCAGCCCCCCCAGCACCGGCCCCGGCCACAGACGGGAGCCGCCGAACACCACGAAGGCCAGGGTGGTGATGCTGGCGTCGAAGCTGCCGGCCCGGGCGTTCCAGGAGTTGAGGAAATGGGCCGCCAGCGCACCGGTGACGCCGGCGAGCACGGCGCTGGCCACGAAGGCGATCAGCTTGGTGCGGGGGGTGTCGATGCCGACGCAGGCGGCCGCCAGTTCGTCGTCGCGGATGGCGGCCATCGCCCGCCCCAGCCGCAGCGACTCCAGCCGCTGGCACAGCCAGCAGGCCAGGGCCAGCAGCGCCAGGGTGAACAGCACGTAGCCCTCGGGGTGGGCGAAGGGCTGGGGGATGCCGAAGATCCCCACGGCCCCGCCGGTGAAGGGCAGGTTGAGGTTGAGCACCCGCAGGATCTCCACCAGGGCGATGGTGGCGATGGCCAGGTAGATCCCCCGCAACCGCAGCACCGGCCCGCCGATCGCCAGGGCGATCAGCCCCGCCAGGGCCCCGCCCAGGGCCATCTCCGCCAGCAGGGCCGGCAGCGGTGAGGTGGCGCCGCTGCCGCCGAAGGCGGGGACGCCGGTGGAGAGCAGGGCGGCCACGTAGCCCCCCACCGCATAGAAGCCCGGGGTGGCCAGGGACAGCTGGCCGCAGCGCAGCGGCAGGTAGACCGAGAGGGCCAGCAGGGCGCCGAGCAGCATCTGTTCGAGCAGGGCGGCGTCCATGGCCCTCACACCTTGGTGGGCAGCGGCCGGCCCAGCAGACCCCGGGGCCGCAGCAGCAGTACCAGGAACAGGAAGCCGTAGCTGACCGCATCCTTGTAGCCCGACCAGTCGGCCGGCACCAGGGCCTCCGCCAGCCCGACGATCAGGCCCCCCAGCACCGCCCCCGGCACGCTGCCCAGCCCGCCCAGCACCAGCACCGCCAGCCCCTTGAGGCCGTAGCCGATGCCGAAGTAGGGCCCGGCGATGCTGGCGCTCAGCCCCACCAGGCCGCCGGCCATCCCGGCCAGGAAACCGCTGAGCCCGAAGGCGAGGCGCACCATGGCGGTGCTGTCGATGCCGAGGAGCTGGGCGGTTTCGGCGTCCTCCGCCACCGCCTGCAGCCCCTTGCCGTTGCGGCTGCCCTCCAGCCAGAGGGTGAGCAGGGCCAGCAGCAGCACCGCGATGCCCAGCAGCAGGGCCTGGACCGTGCGCACCCGGGCGCCCAGCAGGGGGAAGGAGGCCGGCAGGCCGCCGAGGGCGCCGGTGGGGATGGCGTAGCTTTCGGCCCCCACCAGCAGCTGGATCAGGTTCACCAGGATCACCCCCGCCCCCAGGCTGGTGATCAGGGCCAGCAGCGGATCGGCCCGGCGGCGGCGCAGGGGGCGGAAGGCCACCCGCTCCACCAGCAGGGCCACCAGGGCCGCCCCCAGCCCCGCCAGGGGCAGGGCGCCCCAGAAGGGCAGGGCGACGGGCAGCTGGAAGCCGGCCAGCAGACCGTTGGCCCCCACCGCACCGCCGATCAGCAGGTAGGTGAAGTAGGCCCCCAGGGTGAACACCGCCCCATGGGCGAAGTTGATCACCCCCAGGACCGAGAACACCAGGGTGTAGCCGAGAGCGAACAGCCCGTAGACCGCCCCCACCGACAGACCGTTGACCAGGATCTGGAGCAGGTCCACCAGGGGCTTACTTGAGCAGGGCGAAGCGTCCGCTGCGCCCGCCCGGATCCATGCGCACCTGGGCCACGAAGAACTGGCTCTGGACCACCTCGCCCTCCGGGGTGAAGCGGATCTCCCCCAGGGGGGTGGCGTAGGTGCCGGCCAGGATCTCCTCCATCAGCGTCTTGCGCGCCGCCGTCAGGGTGGCCCCTTTCAGGGGCTGGCGTTTGTCCAGCCGCACCAGCGCATCGCCGATCACCTGGAGGGCCGTGTAGGCCTGGGCCGTGAGCTGGGGCGGGATGGCGCCGCCCTTGGCCGCCTGGAAGGCCTTGAGGAAGGCCGTGTTGGCGGGGGTGTCCAGTTCGGGGCTGTAGGCCTGGGCGATCAGCAGCCCGTCGCAGTACTTCTGGCAGATCGGATAGATGTTCGGGGTGTTCATGCCGTTGCCGGCCACGATCAGGCCCTTGTAGCCCAGCTCCCGCAGCTGGCGGATCAGGTTGCCGCCGTCCACCGCCTGCAGCGACAGCACGATCAGGTCGGGCTTCTCCCGCAGGGCGGCGCTGATCTGGTTCTGGAAGTCCTGGTCGTTGAGCTGGGTGCGCTGCACCGTCACCGGATCGAGGCCCTTCTCCTTGAGCGCCTTCTGGAAAATGGTGGTCTCGGCGGTGCTGTAGGCGTCGTCCTGGGCGTAGAAGACCGCCGCCCGCTTCAGGCCCGGCTGGATCTTCAGGGCCCGCTCGATGGCCAGGGGCGCGATCACCGAGCTCTGGGCCGAGACCCGGCTGATGAAGAAGCCGATCTCCGGGATGCCGGTGGCGGTGTTGGAGGGGGCCACCACCGGGACGCCGCGGCGCTGGGCGATCGGGTCGGCGGAGAAGGCCTGCTGGGAGAGGGTGGGGCCGATCAGGGCCAGCACGCCCCGGTTGATCTGCAGGGTGAAGGCCGTGTTGGCCCCCGGTTCGTCGCTGCCGCTGTCCTCCAGGGCCAGCTTCAGGGGCGTGCCGTTGATGCCGCCGGCGCCGTTGCGGTGCTGCAGGGCCAGCTCCAGGCCGATCTTCTGGTCCTGGCCGTAGACGTTGGCGTTGCCCGTCAGGGCGAGCACCGCGCCAACCGGCACGCCGCCGGCCAGATCGAGGGGCTGGCTGCCGGGGTCGGTGGCGCAGCCCGCCAGCAGGGTCAGGGTCAGCAGCCCGGTGCCGACCCCCAGCAGACGACCGACGCTCACGCCAGCGAGAGGAAGACGTCGCGGAAGGCGTCGATGGTGGCGTCGATGTCGGCGTCGCTGTGGGCCAGGGAGGTGAAGCCCGCCTCGAAGGCGCTCGGTGCCAGGTAGACGCCGCGTTCGAGCATGCCGCGGTGCAGGCGGCCGAAGCGCACCGTGTCGGCGGCCTTGGCCTGCTCGAAGTTGTGCACCGGCCCCTCGCAGAGGAAGAAGCCGAACATGGCGCTGATGCTGCCGCCGCAGAAGGGGATGCCCGCCTCGGCGGCGGCGGCGCGGATGCCGTCGATGAGCCGTTTGGTGATCGTCTCCAGCCGCTCGTAGCTGCCGGGCTGGCTGAGCAGCTGCAGGGTCTTGATGCCGGCGGTCATGGCCAGGGGATTGCCGCTCAGGGTGCCCGCCTGATACATGGGGCCGGCGGGGGCCACCATCGCCATGATGTCGGCCCGGCCGCCGTAGGCCCCCACCGGCAGGCCGCCGCCGATCACCTTGCCCATGGTGGTGAGGTCCGGGGTGACGCCGAAGCGGGCCTGGGCACCGCCGTAGCTGATGCGGAAGCCGGTCATGACTTCGTCGAACACCAGCAGGGCGCCGTTCTCCTTGGTGAGTTCGCGCAGGCCCTCAAGAAAGCCGGGCTCGGGGGTGATGAAGCCCGCATTGCCCACCACCGGCTCCAGGATCACCCCGGCGATCTCCCCGGGGTTGTTGGCGAAGAGCTGCTTGACCGACTCCAGGCAGTTGTAGGGGGCAGTGAGCGTGCCGGCGGTGACGGCGCGGGGCACACCAGGGGAGTCGGGCAGGCCGAGGGTGGCCACCCCGGAGCCCGCCTTGACCAGGAACATGTCGGCGTGGCCGTGGTAGCAGCCCTCGAACTTGATCACCTTCTCCCGGCCGGTGAAGGCGCGCATCAGCCGCAGCACCGCCATGCAGGCTTCGGTGCCGGAGTTGACGAAGCGCACCATCTCCACCGATGGCACGGCGGCGATGACCAGTTCGGCCAGCTCGTTCTCGAGCACGCAGGGGGCGCCGAAGCTGGTGCCCTTCTCCAGGGCCTGGTGGAGGGCGGCGATCACCTCCGGATGGCTGTGGCCGCAGATGGCGGGCCCCCAGCTGCCGACGTAGTCGATGTAGCGGTTGCCGTCGACGTCCCAGGCGTAGGCCCCCTTGACGCGGTCGAAGACGATCGGCTGGCCGCCCACCGACTTGAAGGCCCGCACGGGGGAACTGACGCCCCCGGGCATGAGTGTCTGGGCGGCGGCGAAGATCTCCTCGGATCGGGTGGTGAGGAGGGAAGGGGCCGAGGCGGGCGCTGAAGGGGTGGCCGAACTCAAGGCGGGATCCGCGGAAGGTGGAGGCATTCGTTTCCCATCCTGACCCAGAAGGGTGCCGGGGTGCTGCGCCTCGGTAAGTTCGGAAGCAATGGCACCCCTTCCCCGGCCCACCGGAACGCTTCCGTGACGATCGACTGGGCCGCGATGGAGCGTGACTGCCGCGCCCTGCTGCCGGCGCGGGCCGTGGTGGCGGCGCCCCAGGAGCTGCTGGCCTACGACTGCGATGGCCTGACGCTGCACCGGGCCCAGCCCCCCCTGGTGGTGCTGCCCGAAACCACCGAACAGGTGGCCACCATCCTGCGGCTGTGCCACCGCCGCGGCGTGCCCTTCCTGGCCCGTGGCAGCGGCACCGGCCTCTCGGGGGGCGCCCTGGCGGAGAACGGAGCGCTGGTGATCGCCACCAGCCGCATGCGCTCGATCCTCGATGTCGATCTGGCCAACCGCCGCATCACCGTCCAGCCGGGGGTGATCAACGGCTGGGTCACCCGGGCGGTGGCCGGCGACGGCTTCTACTACGCCCCGGACCCCTCCAGCCAGGTGGTCTGCTCGATCGGCGGCAACGTGGCCGAGAACTCCGGCGGCGTGCACTGCCTCAAGTACGGGGTCACCAGCAACCACGTGCTGGAGATGGAGGTGGTGCTGCCCGACGGCACGGTCACCACCCTGGGCAGCGGCCTGGCCGAGACCCCCGAGCTGGACCTGCGCGGGGTGTTCATCGGCAGCGAGGGCACCCTCGGCATCGCCACCGCCATCACCCTACGGCTGCTGCGGGCCCCGCAGAGCGTGGCGGTGCTGCTGGCCGACTTCACCGCCATGGAGGCCGCCGGTGAGGCGGTGCGCCTGGTGACGGCGGCCGGCGTACTGCCGGCCGGGATGGAGATCATGGACAACTTCACCATCAACGCCGTCGACGATCTGTTCGGCCGCGACGAGTACCCCCGCGATGCGGCCGCGGTGCTGCTGATCGAACTGGACGGCCAGGAGCGCGAGGTGGCCGCCGCCGTGGAGATCGCCGGTGAGCTCTGCCGACAGGCCGGGGCCCGCACCATCCGGCGCGCCTCCAGCGAAGCCGACCGGGCCGTGCTGTGGAAGGGGCGCAAGTCCGCCTTTGCCGCCGTCGGCCGCATCACCCCCACCTATTACGTGCAGGACGGCGTCGTGCCCCGCAGCGCCCTGCCCGGGGTGCTGGCGGCGATCGAGGAGCTCAGCCGCCGCTACGACCTGCCGGTGGCCAACGTGTTCCATGCCGGCGACGGCAATCTCCACCCCCTGATCCTGTACCGGGCCGATGAGCCCGGCGTGACCGACCGGGTGCAGGAACTGGGGGCCGACATCCTGCGCCTCTGCATCGATGCGGGCGGCAGTATCACCGGCGAGCACGGGGTGGGCAGCGACAAGCGCTGCTATCTCGACTGGATGTTCGCCCCCGACGACCTGGCCACCATGCGCCTGGTGCGTGACGCTTTCGACCCGGCGGGCCTGGCCAACCCCGGCAAGATCTTCCCCACCCCGCGCAGCTGCGGCGAATCGGCCCGGCGTCAGGCTTCCTCGCTCACCGTGCGGGTCGATGCCCTCCCCGCCGGTGGCGTGGAGTCGCCGAGCCTGGAGCCCCTCGACGTTTTCTGAGCCCGTCCGAGGGGGCGGATCGCCGCGGGCACGGTTCTACGTTGGGGGGACCTTCCCTCCCGGCGCTCCATGCTGATCCGCCCGATGGCCCGTCTGGGTGTCGCTCTGGGTGTCACAGGCAGCCTGCTGACCGCAGCGCCGGTTTTCGCCCAGTCCCCGGTCGTCAATCTGGTGGCCAAGAAAGTGATCGAGCGCTATCAGAAATCCAGCTGCGAGCAGCTCTGGGCCGCCCGCAGCGAGCGGCGTGGGTCCCAGGAGCAGCGCGTGCTCGACATGCTCAACGACGATCCCCAGCTGCGTCAGTCCTTCATCGACCAGGTCGCCGCCCCGGTGATGAACAAGCTGTTCGTCTGCGGGATGCTCCCCTGAGCGCCAGCTTCCGCTGGCCACGCGCGGCCCATCTGGTATGCCTGGATGTCCCTGCTGGCGGACGATCTCTTCTGCCAGGTGATGGCTTGCCTCACCCAGACGTTCGTTCTCGTCGAAGCGTTCTGTCCGGTACTGGGCTGGCTGTTCCCGGCACCCCGGGGGGCTGGTGCCGTACCACTTCGCCCCCCACCAGCAGGACGGCCTCGCCGGCCTGAAGCGGCAGCCATGCCTCATCCCTGGTCAGCGGTTCGGTGCTGACGATCGTCACGACATCGTCGACGCCGGCCAGCTCGGAGAAGTCGACGCTCAGGTCGTCATCGGCCAGGGTGGCCCGGCCGAACGGGGCCCGGCGGGTGATGCGGTGCAGCCGGCTGCTGGCATGGGCGAACAGCCAGCTGCCGTTGCTGATCAGACAGTTGAAGGTGCCCTGCTGCTCCAGCTGCCGGGCGCAGAGCACCAGTGTGTCGAAGATGGCATCCAGGTCCGCCGGATCGGCGCCGGCGGCGTTCAGTTGTTCCAGGATCCAGCAGAAGGCCACTTCGCTGTCGGTGGATCCCTCCGGAACGAACAGCCGGGTCTGAGGCAGAGGTCCCAGCAGGTTGCCGTTGTGGGCGAACACCCACTCCCGCCCCTGCCAGCGCCGGTGGAAGGGGTGGCAGTTCTCCAGGGCCACCACCCCCTGGGTCGCCTTGCGGATGTGGGCGATCGAGCAGTGGGCGCGCAGATCCAGGCTGGCCACCCGGGCGGCGATCGGCGAGAAGGCGGCCGGGGCATCCTCCCGGTACAGATGCACCCCGCGGCCGTCGGGGTCGAAGCTGGCCACCCCCCAGCCGTCACCGTGGCAGCCGGTGGCACCCCCCCGGCGGGTGAGGCCATGGAAGGAGAAGCGCATGTCGGTGGGGATGTTGGCGCTGAGGGCCAGCAGTTCGCACATCACCCGAGGTCCACCGAGGACCCCATTGTCCCCGCCGCGAGGGGCCGGATCAGCGGGAGCCGCTGAACAGCTGGTCCCAGACCCCGTCCTTGCCGAAGAAGCTGGCGTTGACCTTGTCCCAGCCGCCGAAGTCGCCGGCCGAGAACAGCTGTTTCACCGGGGCGAAGCGGCCCTTCACCCGGCTCCAGACGCCCGGGCTGGCCGGACGGAAGCCTTCCTCGGCGAAGATTTCCTGGGCCGGCTCGCTCTGGAGAAAGGCGGCCAGGGCTTCGGCGGCCTTGCGGGTGCCCTTGCGATCCACGTTGCGGTCGATGACGGTCACCGGGCCCTCGATGCGGATGTTGACCTCGGGCACGATGAAGGGGGCCTTGAGATCGCCGCTGCGCTTGGCCAGGATCGCCTCGTTCTCGTAGTTGAGCAGCACGTCGCCCTGGCCGCGCTTGAGGAACACGTCACTGGCCTCGCGGGCGTCCTTGGGCAGGTTGTCGACGTTGCGGTAAACCGAACTGACGTAGGACTTGGCCTGGGCCTCGCTGCCGCCGGTCTGGCTGATCGAGCCCCAGAGGCCAAGGAAGTTCCAGCGGGCGCCGCCGGAGGTCTTGGGGTTGGCCGTCACCACGGTGACGCCGGGCTTGGCCAGGTCGGCCCAGGTCCGCACCCCTTTGGGGTTGCCATCACGGGTCACGAAGGCCACCACCGAGTGGGTGATGATCGCGCCGCCGGGCAGGTCGTTCTCCCAGCCCGGCTGCACCAGGCCCGCTTCCTGGAGCTTGAGCACGTCACCGGCCAGGGCGAGGGTGGCCACGTCGGCATCGAGGCCGTCGATGATCGCCCGGGTCTGGGAGCCGGAGCCGCCGTAGCTGGTCTTGACGTTGATGGCCTGACCGGTTCGGGCCTTCCAGTCGGCTTCGAACTTGGGCAGGATCCGGTCGTAGGCCCCCTTGGTCACGGCGTAGCTGACCAGCAGCAGCTCCTCGGGAGCGCCGCTGCCGCCGGCGCCGCCACCGCCCTCGGGCTGGGTGCCGCAGCCGCTCAGGGCCAGGCCCCCCAGCAGGAGGCCGGTGATGGCCAGGGGGGTGGCGGACGGAAGTGGCGAGGAGAATGGATAAAGTACGGTAGACCGATGCGCGAACTGGAGAAAACTATTCCTCCCTGCCGCCGCGCGATGTAGGGCGGATGACACCGGGCGGAGGCCCGGCGGGGGCCGATTGCCGAAGCCGGGCCTGCCACAATCCCCGTAAGACAACCGTGGATTCCCTTGGCCTTCAGCGCGAAAACCGGATACGGCCTCGTCTCGCTCATCGAGCTGGCCGCCATCCATTCCCGCGGCGGTGTCCTCCAGGTGGCGGAGATCGCCCAGCGCCAGGCCATTCCCGATCGCTATCTGGAGCAGATGCTCGCCAGCCTGCGCCGGGGCCAGATCCTGCGCAGCATCCGCGGGCCGAAGGGGGGTTACCAGCTGGCCCGGCCACCGGCCGAGATCCGGGTCGATGACGTCGTGAGCTGCCTGGAGGGGGAGGTCACGCCGCGGGCCGGCGGCGAGGGCGTCACCCCTGAATTCGAGGTGCTGGGTCGGCTGGAGGAACGGCTCGAAGAGGCCCGCCGCGCCATTCTCTTGGGCACCACCCTGCAGGACCTGCTGGACCAGCGGGATCACCTGGCCCAGGCCCAGGCGATGTACTTCATCTGAGCAGACCGGCCCTGAATCCGGCCGGACCGCGCTGGACCGTTAAATAGACCACATTGCCGATGGGAAATGTGAGATATGGTGTTCGGGTCCCCGCAGGCTCCCCATGGACTGTTGTCGGCGAATGCCTGTCGCCAGCCGAAGGCTGGCCGTCCGCCCTGCCCTGAACCCCCCGACCCCATCGCTGTCCGCCTGCGGCCATGACCACCTCACGCACGCCCCAGACCCTCCGCCTCACGCTCCTGCCCCATGACGTCCTGCCCGACGGACTTCACTGGAAGATCCAGGACGGCTACATCCGCACCGCCTCCCACGACGAGGAGGGCGAATCCTTCACCCTTGGCCTGTGGGGCCCGGGTGACTGGGTGACCAACGCTTATTCCACGCTGCGTCCGGTGGAGATCCAGTGCCTGTCCACGGTGGTGGTGGAGCAGGGCCATCCCAGCGAGGCCGAGATCCTGGCCTTCCTGCATCACCAGATCCGGAACACCGAAGAGCTGTTCGAGATCAACCGGGTCCGCGGCGCCGACTCACGGCTGCTGCGGCTGCTGCGCTGGATCGGCCTCCGCTTCGGGCAGGTGAGCAGCCGCGGCTACCGCCTCTCCCTGCGGGACATGAACCTCACCCATCAGGCCCTGGCGGAGATCTGCGGCTTCACCCGGGTGACGGTCACCAAGACCCTCAACAATTTCAAGCGCCTCGGCCTGCTGCATCAGGTCAGCGACACCGACCTGATGGTCAGCATTCCCTGAACACGCCGACGCGGTTCAGCGCCCCATTCCCAGCGTCCTTTCTGTTCAACAACACCCACGCATCAACAACCACCTTCATGGCTGCCCAGTACTTCCGCTCCAGGCTCAATGAGTCCCATCCCCAGCGCTTCACCCTCGTCTTCCGCAACGGTGAACTGCTGCGCCACCAGGATCCCCTGGCCGTGGCCCAGTACCTCGCCGATGCCCGCCTGGCGGAGGTTCATTCCGAACCGCCGCGCCGCCGCGCCGCCACGGCTCCGATCGACTGATCAGATCGAAAAATCCGGTTGAAAGGCGTGGGCCTGGCGGCTGATCACATGCAGTCGGTCGCCGGGCTTGAGGTTGGCGACGTCCACCTCTTCCCGGGGGAACTGGGCCACCACCACTTCTTCTGAGTCGAGCACCAGTTCCGCCTGCAGGTCGCGGCCCATGTGGGTGAGGCGCCGCAGGCGGGCCGGCACGGTGCCCGGCTGGGGGGTGGCATGCACCTGCACATGGTGGGGGCGCACGAAGATCCGGCCCTCCGCCGGCAGCGGCGGAACCGCATCGCGCCGCACGGGCAGGGAACCGCTGGGCAACTCGTTGACGGCGCCCACGAAACTCATCACGAACGGTGAGGCGGGATGGTCGTAGATCTCCGCCGGGGAACCGATCTGCTCCACCCGGCCTTCGTTCATCACCACGATCCGATCGGCCACCTCCATGGCCTCCTCCTGGTCGTGGGTGACGATCACGGTGGTGACGTGCATCTCGTCGTGGAGATTGCGCAGCCAGGCGCGCAGTTCCTTGCGCACCTTGGCATCGAGGGCGCTGAAGGGTTCATCCAGCAGCAGCACCCGGGGCTGCACCGCCAGGGCTCGGGCCAGGGCTACCCGCTGCCGCTGCCCGCCGGACAGCTGGGAGGGGTAGCGGTTGCCGTAGCCCCGCAGGTGCACCAGGTCGAGCAGCTCGTCGACCCGCCGGCGGATCGCCTCGGGCTTCCAGCGGCGCAGTTCAAGGCCGAAGGCCACGTTGCGACGCACGTTGCGGTGCTTGAACAGGGCGAAATGCTGGAAGACGAAGCCCACCTGGCGCTCCTGCACCGACCGTTCGGTCGCCTCCTCGCCGGTGATCCAGATGCGGCCGGCATCGGCCTCCTCCAGTCCGGCGATCAATCGCAGCAGGGTGCTCTTGCCCGACCCGGAGGGTCCGAGCAGGGCCACCAGGGAGCCGCTGTCCACGTCGACGCTGACGTCGTCGACGGCGCGGAAGTCGCCGAAGCGCTTGCTGACGTTGGCGACGCGGATGCCCATGGGAGCGGCCTGGGTGGCTGGAGAAACTGACTATACCGGTAAGCGCACCGTTGAACCGTCCTTTAGTCTGACGCCGTCGTCCCGCTCCTCCCGCTCCGATGGCCCCCGCCCTCCTGCGTCGCTGGCGCCTGCCGGCCCTGGCGCTGCCCAGCTGGCCCTGGCGCATCACCTGGACCTACCTGGGCCTGATCCTGTTCCTGCCCCTGGGCGCGATGCTGCTCAGGGCCGCCGAGGTGGGACCCGTCGGTTTCTGGGAGATGGCCACCACACCGGAGGCCATCGCCACCTACAAGGTCAGCTTCGGCCTGGCCCTGGTGGCCAGCTTCATCAACGGTGTCTTCGGGCTGGCGGTGGCCTGGGCGCTGGTGCGCTGCCGCTTTCCGGGCCAGCGCCTGCTCGATGCCCTGATCGATCTGCCCTTCGCCCTTCCCACCGCCGTCGCCGGTCTTGCCCTCACGGCCGTGTACAGCACCAACGGCTGGCTGGGCCAGCCGCTCCACGAGGCCTTCGGCCTCAAGGTGGCCTTCGCCGCCCCGGGGGTGACCGTGGCGATGGTGTTCATCTCCCTGCCCTTTGTGGTGCGCACCGTGGAGCCCGTGCTGCGTTCCCTCGAGAAGGAGCAGGAGGAGGCCTCCTGGTGCCTGGGGGCCACGCCGCTCCAGACCAGCCTGCGTGTGGTGCTGCCCCAGCTGCTGCCGGCGATCCTCGGCGGGGTGGCCCAGGGCTATAGCCGGGCCGTGGGGGAGTACGGCTCGGTGGTGATGATCTCCAGCAACGTGCCCTTCCGGGACCTGATCACCCCCACGCTGATCATCCAGAAACTGGAGGAGTACGACTTCGACGCCGCCACCGTGATCGGCGCGGTGATGCTGATCTTCTCCCTGCTGAGCCTGCTGGTCATCAACCTGCTGCAGGTGTGGGGCCAGCGCTACCAGGGCGATGCGGCCTGATCCCGTCTCCCTCAGCCTTCACCCCGATTCCTGTTCGCCTTCCGTTCCCGCCACCGGCTGTCCGCCATGACCATCGTCGTCCCCACCCTGGAGAGCCCCGCAGCCGTTCAGGCCCCCCGCCCCAGGTCACGCCGCCAGGGCCCTGATCTGGCGGCGATCCTGATCCCCCTGATCGCCTGCCTCTACGTGGGGGTGGTGATCCTGCTGCCCGCCCTGAGCGTCGTGGCCTCCGCCTTCGCCAAGGGGCTGGGGCCTTTCCTGGAGAACTTCCAGTCCCACGAACTGCTCTCGGCCCTGCGCCTGACCCTGTTCGCCACCGCCGTGGCGGTGCCCTGCAACGTCATCTTCGGCCTGGCCGCGGCCACCGTTGTCAAGCGACATCCGGAATTGGTCCTCCGGCGACACGAAATCTGGCCCACCCTGTGGGGCTTGAACCCCGGCTTGTTGACGCCGTAGCCGGCGCCGGTAGGTCTTGCTCATCAGTCGTTGGGTATG
>NZ_JAYGIA010000117.1:0-13031 GCF_034931165.1 Synechococcus sp. BA-124 BA4
GGCCGGCGAGGACCCCGGGCAGCCAGGCGTCCAGCACGGCCTCCAGTCGGTCCTCAGGGGCCGTGCTCTCCGCGGCGCCGACGCTCCAGTTGCGCTGGTCCCTCCAGAGGCAGTCCCCCGTGCGGGTGTGCACGGAGACCTTGAGGCTGGAGCTGCCGGCGTTCAGCACCAGCACCTCCCCAGCCACCTCGCCGGCCAGCGTCGCCGGCTCGGTCATCCGTGCGCGGCCGCCGGGGGCGTCCAGCGCCAGTCGGTCACCTCCGGGGCATCGGTGCCGTGGGTGTGGGCGTAGGCCCGGTGGGACAGGATCGCGTCCTGCATCCGCTCCTTGACGTGGGCGGCGCGGGAGCGCAGGAAGGGCACCCGGTTGATCACGTCGATCACCAGGTTGAAGCGGTCGATCTGGTTGTTCATCGCCAGCTCGAGGGGCGTGTTGATGTTGCCTTTCTCCTTGTACCCGCGCACGTGGATGTTGGCGTGGTTGGTGCGGCGGTAGGTGAGGCGGTGGATCAGCCAGGGGTAGCCGTGGAAGTTGAAGATCACCGGCCGGTCGGTGGTGAACAGGGTGTCGAAGTCCCGGCCGCTGAGGCCGTGGGGGTGTTCGTTCGGCTCGGTGAGGGCGAAGAGCTTGACCACATTGATCACCCGGATCCGCAGGCTGGGGATCTCCCGGTGCAGGATCTCCACCGCCGCCAGGGTCTCCTTGGTGGGGATGTCGCCGGCGCAGGCCATCACCACATCCGGCTCATCCGGCGTGGTGCCGCAATCGTCGTTGCTGGCCCAGCCGACGATGCTCACCCCCTTGGCCACATGGCGCCGGGCCTGCTCCAGGCTGAAGTACTGCAGGTGCTTCTGCTTGTCGGAGACGATGATGTTGCAGACGTTCGTCTCCTGCAGGGCCTCCTCCGCCACCGCCAGCAGGCAGTTGGCATCGGCCGGCAGGTACACCCGCACCACGTCACCGCTCTTGTTGCCCGCCAGGTCGATGAAGCCGGGGTCCTGGTGGGTGAACCCGTTGTGGTCCTGCCGCCACACCGTGGAGGAGATCAGGCAGTTCCAGGGCCCGATCGGGGCCCGCCAGGTGGCATGCAGCAGGCAGGATTCCAGCCATTTGGCGTGCTGGTTGAACATCGAGGCGATCACGTGGGCGAAGGCCTCGTAGGTGTGGAAGAAGCCGTAGCGGCCGGTGAGCAGGTAGCCCTCCATCATTCCCACCAGGGTGTGCTCGCTGAGCATCTCCACCACCCGCCCGTTGCGGGCCAGTTCGCTGCCGTTGAGGTCCTCCGGCAGGAACTCCTCCATCCACACCTTCTTGCTCACCTCGTAGATGGCCTGCAGCCGGTTGGAGGCGGTTTCGTCGGGGCCGAACACCCGCATCGACACGGGATTCGCCTGGATGATGTCGCGCAGCAGCTCGCCGAGCGGGTAGGTGTTCTCCACCTCCGTGGTGCCGGGGGCCGCCACCTCCACCGCATAGTTCTCCAGGGGGGGGAACTGCAGCTTGCGGCGCAGCAGGCCGCCGTTGGCATGGGGGTTGGAGCCCATCCGCCGGTGTCCCTGCGGGGAGAGCGCCTGCAGTTCCGGCCGCAGGGTGCCGTGCTCGTCGAACAGCTCCCAGGGCCGGTAGCTCCGCAGCCACTCCTCCAGCAGGAGCAGTTCCTCGGGGTCGGTGTTCGGCGCGGCCAGGGGCACCTGGTGGGAGCGCCAGAACCCCTCCAGCTTCTTGCCGTGCAGAGAGGCCGGCCCGGTCCAGCCCTTGGGCGAGCGCAGCACGATCATCGGCCAGGCGGGGCGGACCGCTTCACCGCTGGCGCGGGCCTCGGCGCGGATCTGCAGGATGCGGCCGATCGCCTGGTCCATGGCGGCGGCCATGGCCCGGTGCATGGCCATCGGTTCGTGGCCTTCGACGAAGAGCGGCTCCCAGCCGTAGCCGCGCATCAGGCTGGCCAGTTCCTCACGCGGGATGCGGGCCAGCAGGGTGGGGTTGGCGATCTTGTAGCCGTTCAGGTGCAGAACCGGCAACACCGCCCCGTCGCCGATCGGGTTGAGGAACTTGTTGATGTGCCAGGAGGTGGCCAGGGGGCCCGTTTCGGCCTCGCCGTCACCGACGCAGGCCAGGGCGATCAGGTCGGGGTTGTCGAACACCGCCCCACAGGCGTGCGAGAGCACATAGCCGAGCTCCCCGCCCTCGTGGATCGAGCCGGGGGTTTCCGGGGTGCAGTGGCTGCCGATGTGGCCGGGGAAGGAGAACTGCTTGAAGAAGCGGCGCATCCCCTCGCTGTCCTGGCTCTTGTCGGGGTAGACCTCGCTGTAGCTGCCGTCGAGGTAAGTGGGGCCGAGCACGCCGGGGGCGCCGTGACCCGGCCCCGACAGGTAGATCATGTCGAGGTCGTGGCGGCGGATCACCCGGTTGGCATGGGCCCAGAGGAAGGCCTGGCCGGGGGAGGAGCCCCAGTGCCCCAGCAGCCGTGCCTTGACGTGCTCATGGCGCAGCGGTTGGGCCAATAACGGGTTGTCCCGCAGATAGATCATCCCGACGGCCAGATAGTTGGCGGCGCGCCACCAGGCATCGATCAGGTACAGCTCCTGCTCCAGTTCCGGCGTCATGGCCTGGGCCTCGAAGGGGGCCATCGTCGAGATGGTCATGGCCGTCACATGCAGGGGGCATTGACCTCAACTTTCGCCTGCCTGCGTGAAAAAGCTGATAAATCAACCGCTCTCTTTTGGGGGGGTCAGCAATCCGACATGGACCGCCCTCAGGGGCCCGGAGCCAGGGGAGCGTTCCAGCACTGCACCGCCGGCAGGCCGCGGTAGTTGGACAGAATCGTGAGGGTGGCGGTGTCGAGCAGGAAATGGGCGCCGTGGCTGGGCGTCAGCCCGATCCAGCGCGCCACGAACACCCGCAGCAGATGCCCGTGGGCGAACAGGGCCACCCGGCCGCCACCCTGCTGCAGGCGCCGGATCACCCGATCGACCCGTTCCCCCACCTGGGCGGGACTCTCCCCGTCGGGACAGCCATCACGGAACACCATCCAGCCTGGCCGATCCCGCTGGATCTCCTTGCTCGTCAGACCCTCGTAGGCCCCGTAGTCCCACTCGACAAGGTCGGGCTCAAGGCGGGCCTCCCCAGCCAGGCCCGCCAGTTCGCAGGTGCGCCGCGCCCGCTGCAGCGGACTGGACAGCACCAGGGAGAACGGGCTCGCCGCCAGGAGCGGGGCCAGCCCGCGGGCGGCCGCCTCCCCCCGCTCGGTGAGGGGGATGTCGGTGCTGCCGGTGTGCTGGCCCGAGAGGCTCCATGCCGTTTCTCCGTGGCGAATCAGGACCACCTCGGCGCCGGGGGCTGGGTCGTGTTGGTGTGTTGTCACTGTCTTGCCTTCCATGGGGCGAAGTGTGCTCGCTTGGTCGTTCCATGGCACGGCATGACAGCTGGGGTAGGGATTGATGGCGTCCCAACCGGGGGATCGTCGGGATGCCCCTTTTGCCGGAAGGTCATTCTTGCTCCTGGGGATGTGAGAACGAGGATGCTCGCCGTTCCATGTGGTCCTCCCTACGACCGATCTCCGGGGAAGGATCCGACCCCAGAAGGTCACTGCATTGGACGCGGTCAGGTCGGTGAAGGTGGTGGCCAGCCGCCGAGGCTGGTCCAGGGGCGTTGCTCAGAAGACCGCCTGAGCTTGTTGTCCATCCGCGGTCCTGTCCCCATCTCCCGTACGCGGCCCGGCAAGGGGCTCTTTCCCCCACGAGGTGAGCGCGTCAGGGCTTGCCCAGCGTGTCCCAGAGGGCGGCCTGATGGGCCACAACGGGGGCTGGTCTGGCAGGAGCCTGCATGGCGGTGCCGGCAGCAGGTTGGGCCCCACGGATCAACTGAATGGCAAGGGAGGCCACCACAAAGGCACCAAGAAATCCGGCGGCAACCCCAAGGGGGGTGGCCCCGGCGCGGTTGGAGGTCCTGATCTGGGTCATCGGGGAGCCTGGCAGCACCCCATCAGTATGGGGAAAGCGCCTCGCCGTGGCTGACGGGTTGAAGCCAGCTCAAAGGGGTGGAGACGGTGGACCGCAGTCGTTGCTCAGAGGCCAGCCAGCCATGACCGATACCCAGGAGCAGGCCCAGTGAAATCGCGAGATGCACTGGAACAACTCAGTGATTGATTCATCCTGCAGGGATGCAGGGGAAAGTATCCGCAGCGGACGACACCGATTGCAACTCTCGTGGGCCCCGTCCGGACCTCACGACTTTCTGTAGTTCTTGATACTTCTCAACAGGCCGCACGGCTCGGGCCTCCCTGATCGTCTCGACTGGACCGATGGCCTGATGACCTTGTGGCATCCCCCGCATGGCTGGCGGGATCGCTTCCCAGAGGCTGTTCCCGGGGTCGGTGCACGGCGGCGGCAGGAGCCACGCAGACCGCGGTGGCCTTGAGTTCCGGCTGGCCGGAGATGGGGCAGGCCTGCTCGTGCATCAGGGCATTGGCTTCACAGGCCAGCTCCTGGCTGAAGCCCCAGTGCATGGGCAGAAACACCGAGCCGGGGCGGATCCGATCCGTCACCTGGACCTTGGCGGTGATCCGGCTGCGACGGGAGGTGATGGACGCCAGGTCACCATCGTCGATGCCGAAGCGCTGCGCATCCTGTGGATGAATCTCCAGCAGTGGTTCCGGATGCATGGCCTGCAGCCGCTCCGCCTTGGCGGTGCGGGTCATGGTGTGCCACTGGCCCAGGTAGCGCCCCACGGTGAGCACCAGCGGATAGGCCTCACAGGCCGGTTCCGCCAGGCCCAGCGGTTGCTCCGCCACGAAGCGGGCCCTCCCCGAAGGAGTCGGAAAGCAGAGGTCGCCGTAGAGCCTCCGGGAAGCGGAGCTGGGCTGGCTACCGGAAGGGAAGGGCCACTGCTGTGGCCCCTCCCGCTGCAGCAGCGCATGGCTCAGGCCGGAGACATCGCACACCCGACCGGCGGTGAGGGCGGCGAACTCGGCATAGACCTCCGCGGATGAGCCGTAGCGGAACTGCTCCGTGAATCCGAGTCGACGACCCAGTTCAGCGAACACCTCCCAGTCGGGCCGGCTCTGGCCATGGCGCGGACGGAAGGCCGGGCAGTAGGTGACCCGCCGCTCGGAGTTGGTCATGGCGCCGGCCTTTTCGCTCCACTGGGAGGCCGGCAGCAGCAGATGGGCGTAGTGGGCCGTCTCCGTGGCGGCATAGGCCTCACTCAGCACCACCAGGGGGCAGCGGGCCATGGCCGCCTTCACGCGCTCCAGATTCGGCAGGCTGACCAGCGGATTGGTGGCCGCCACCCACCAGAGATCGAGGGCGCCGGCCTCGATGGCTTCCACCTGCTGCCAGGCGGTGAGGCCGGGCTCGGGAGCGATCGACCCCGGCGCGAAGCCCCATGCCTGCTCCACCACCGCCCGGTGCTCGCCATTGGCCACCAGCCTGTAGCCCGGCAGCAGGTGGGCCAGCCCCCCGGCTTCGCGGCCGCCCATGGCATTGGGTTGACCGGTGAGGGAGAAGGGCCCGGCCCCGGGACGGCCGATCTCGCCGGTGAGCAGGTGGAGGTTGATCAGTCCCCCCACCACGGCAGTGCCCTCGCGGCGCTGGTTCACCCCCATCGACCAGAGGCTGAGGATGCCTTTCTGCGATCCCCAGAGCCTTGCCACGGCCCGCAGCTGCTTCTCGGGGATGCCGCAGACGCCTGCCACCCGCTCGGGTGTCCACTCCGCCACCAGCTGGCCATAGGCGGCAAAGTCGTCCGTGGCTTCTTCGATGAAGTCGCTGTCGAAGCCCCCCTGCCGCAGCACCAGGTGGGCGATGCCATGCAGCAGGGCCAGATCGGTCCCGGGCGCGATGGCGAGGTGGAGATCGGCGGCTTTGCTCGTGTCGGTGGCCCGCGGATCCACCACGACGATCGTGACGCTGCGGGGCTGGCGTTTCTTGCGCTTCAGCAGCCTCTGGAAGAGCACCGGATGGCAGTCGGCGGTGTTGGTGCCGATCAGGAACGCGACGCTGCAGTGGTCGAGGTCCTCGTAGCAACAGGGTGGCCCATCAGAGCCGAGGCTGCGGGTGTAGCCGGCCACGGCCGAGCTCATGCACAGGCGTGAGTTGGCATCGAAGTTGTTGGTTCCCAGGGCCCCCTTGAACAGTTTCTGGGCGAGGTAGTAGTCCTCGGTGTGGAATTGTCCGGAGCCGTACATGGCGATGGCCCCGGCCCCCCTGGTGTCCAGGATGGTGCGAAGCCGATCCACCAGGAGATCGAAGGCCGCCTCCCAGGGGATCGGCTGGAAGTCCTCCTCCAGGCTGGAGCGATACAGGGGCTGGCTGAGGCGGCCCCGGGAGAGGGTTTCCCCCACCGTGGCCCCCTTGATGCACACCTGCCCCAGGCTGGAGGGATGGCTGCGGCTGCCGCGGGCCGTCCACATCGGCGTTCCCTCGGCATCACGGCGCACGCTCTGTCCCGCCACGGCGGGTGGAAGCATCTCGAGGCCGCAGCCCACGCCGCAGTAGGGGCACTGGGAGAGGGTTCTGGCGTCAGTTGGCTCAGCCATCGCGGCAGGTGACCGTCAACAGGGACTTGCGTGTGGATTGGGTGGGCATGGCGTTCCGGAACGGCCTGAACGGTGTTCGCAGCTGGGTGGAGATCGGACGAAGCAACCGACCTCCACAGCTGGAAGAGGCCGCTGAACGAGGCCTCTGGACGAACGACCGGATCGAACCGGACTCAGACCTGGGCCAGGGCCGCCTCGCCTTCGTGTTCCTCGGCGAAGGATCCCTTGGGCTCCCTGAGGAAGAAGTAACAGAGGAAACCCACGATCAGGCCCGCAATCCCCAGCACCTGGAAGAAGGCGCTGTTGGAGGCCGCCACGATCGCCGGGGAGGGATCCTTGGAGCCGTCCCCCATCCACAGCGGCAGGAGGCTGTAGATGGTGAGGTAGGCCACAGCGCCCACATTCCCGTAGGCCCCCACCATGCCGGCGATCTGACCGGTGACCCGGCGCTTGACAAGGGGCACCATGGCAAAGGTGGCCCCTTCTCCGGCCTGAACGAAAAAGGAGCAGGCCATGGTGAGCACCACGGCGACCGCAATCCCGGCGCTTCCTGTGAAGGTACCGGGTTTGATCAGACTCATCACCAGATAGCCGATGCCCAGGCCCATGGTGAGGAAGCCCATGGTGTTCTTGCGGCTGCCGAGCCGATCGGACAACAGGCCGCCGCCGGGGCGGGCCACCAGGTTCACGAAGGCGAAGGCTGAGGCCAGGATGCCGGCGGTGGCCTTGGGTAGCGCGAAGGTGGTTTCGAAGAAGGTGGGGAGCATCGACACCACGGCGAGCTCGGAGCCGAAATTGACGATGTAGGTGAGCTCAAGCACGGCCACCTGCTTGAAGTCGTAGCGATCCTCCTTGGGATAGCTCTTGGCGCCGGAGATCAGATCACGGTTGGTGCGGATGATTCCCCAGGTCTGGAAGATGAACCAGGCCAGCACCAGCAAAAGGGCGATGGTGTAACCACCGGCATCAAGGAATTTGACCTTCTGAAGGCGCCAGGCCAGCACGACCAGAATCACCGCGAAGGGAACGTTCATCCCCAGCAGACCCCAGAAATCCTTCATGGAGGTGACTTCCAGGCCGGCGGTCTTTGCGGGCTTTTGATAAGTCTTGCCAGGGGGAGTGTCGGAGACGCTGAAGAAGTAGATGACTCCGTAGACGGCTGCGATGATGCCGGTGAGCGCGATGGCTCCGCGCCAGTTGAGCACCACCCCGCCGATGTCGGCGCCGCCGGAGAAGGAGAGCCATCCGGCCACGATCACCAGTGTGAGGGCCGAGAAGGCCGAACCGAAGTTTCCCCAGCCGCCGTAGATCCCTTCCGCCAGGCCGATTTCCTTGGGGGGGAACCACTCCGCCACCATGCGGATGCCGATCACGAAGCCGGCGCCAACGATGGAGAGCAGCAGGCGGGCGATCACGAGATGATTGAAGTCCTGCGCGGCCGCAAACATCAGGCAGGGAATGGCGGCGTAAACGAGCAGGGTGGAATAGGTGATCCGGGGCCCGAATTTATCGAGCAGCATCCCGATCAGAATCCTTGCCGGAACCGTCAGGGCCACGTTGCAGATGGCCAGGGTGCGGATCTGGGGAACGGAGAGGCCGAAATCGGCCTGGACCGTCGTGGCCAGCGGGGCCAGATTGAACCAGACCACAAAAGTGAGGAAGAACGCGAACCAGGTGAGGTGAAGGGTTCGGTATCTTCCCTGGAAGGACCAGAGTTCGCCAAGCATGAGTCAGGGTATGGGTGATAACCCTGGCTTCTGGAAAGAATGCGCCCAGGTCGTAGAGCGGCGCAAATGCTGACCACTTCAAGATCACACCATTCGCGCAGGGGCTTGGGCTGTGGCGATAGCTACCGATTGGCGGTCATGTCGGGGCGGGGCGGCTGTTTTCTTCTCCACGTTCTGTCATGTCCCGCCGCAGCCGCTCGCCGCTGCGGGCCATCAGCAGGCCCGTCGCCCGCTCCAGGGCGTCCTCGAGACGCTCGAAGCGCCCGGCGAACCACAGGTAGGCCGCCACGTTCCAGCGCAACGCCGGTGCCAGGGGACCTTCCCCGCAAAGCGCCGCCAATGCCTGCGTCCGCCAGGCCTCCAGGTTCTCCCAGGCCACCTCGGCGGTGGCGATGCCATGGTCGCGGGGGTGGAGCAGGATCCGCTCGGTGGCCCCCTGGCGCACCCGGGCGGTGATGCCGGCGCGGGAGGTGGGCAGGTCGGTGGAGCCCTCCAGCCCCTTCACCGTCAGCAGGTCGGTCTCGCCGCAGTCCCGTAGGGCCTGCCAGGCGCGGGTCTCGGTGGGGGGATGGACGAAGCCGCTCACCAGCAGGTGCTCCCCCCGGTGCGGCGTCCACAGCAGCTCCAGACTCGCCACCGGCGGACGTTTGCCGATGGCATCCCGTACCGGAACCAGCTTTTCGGCCAGTGGGAAATGGTCGGGCTGGTGGGTGAGGGCCAGCCCATGGCGGTCGAGGCGCTCTTGAACTTTGCTGAGCGGCAGGCCGGTCGAGGGGATGCCGATCGACTCGAACAGCTCGGCCAGGGTGACGCCGAATTTCACCGGCATCGGGTCGCCGCCGTGCAGCACCACTGGAAGATCGTCGCTGGCCAGCACCAGGGCCACCAGGGGCAGCAGGGGGGCGGTACGGCTGCGGCCGTCGTAGGGGACCCCGAAGCAGAGCGGTCGTCGGCCGGGTGTTTCCAGCACCGGGCCCCAGCGGCGGTAGCTGTCGAGCATCCCGGAGAGCTCGATGGGGTGGGGGCGGCGGATGCGGTGAGCGATCAGGAAGGCCCCCATCTGGGCGTCATCGGCCTGGCCTTGGAGCATCAGGTCCATCGCCACACCGGCCTCCTGCCGATCCAGGCCGGTGCTGGTGTGTTCGCCGCTGCCCACCTTGCCGATCAACTCGCGGAAGTGGGCCCGCTCGGGGCCGAGGGCCCGCAGGCGGACCAGGCGCCGATCCCCCGCGGCGTCGGGCCCCAGGCTGGCCGGTTCTGGTAACAGTGGCGACATGGGAGGACGGCTCCATGCCAGAAACTAAACCTTCTTGATCGGTGGGTCTGCGCAGCTTTCTCTGGCGCTCCCCGACAAACGATCCTTCCCGTCGACGCAGCTCTCACCGGCGTCCCGGCTTCAGACGACCCCCCGGGGTTGCTTGCGTCCTCCTGCCTGGCAGGGATTCTCCGCGTGGCCGGCCATGCGGACCACCGTTTTCGCATGAACAGCACCGACACCAGCAACGAGCTCACCACGCCGCCAGCGCCCAGCCTCAGCAAGGTCGAGCAGGCCAAGGCTGAGCTCTGCGGCCTGGATCTGGAGCCCCGGCTGGCGGAACTGGCCGCGGCTGGCTGGGACAACCTGGATGAGGCCACCCTGACGATCCGGTTGAAGTGGCTGGGGATCTTCTTCCGCCCCGTCACCCCCGGTCGCTTCATGGTGCGCCTGCGGCTGCCCAACGGGGTGATCCGCTCCGAGCAGCTGGAGGTGCTGGCCGACGCCGTCGATCGCTGCGGCGAGCACGGCAGCGCCGACATCACGACCCGCCAGAACCTGCAGTTGCGGGGGCTGTTGCTGGAGGACATGCCGCCCCTGCTGGCGGCGATGGAGCGCGTTGGCCTCACCAGTCGCCAGTCGGGCCACGACAACCCTCGCAACATCACCGGCAACCCCCTGGCCGGCCTTGATCCCGAGGAGCTGATCGACACCCGGCCCCTGGTGGACGCCATCCAGACGCGGCTGCTGGCCGATGGCGGCCCCCGCAACCTGCCGCGCAAGTTCAACGTGGCGGTGGGCGGCGCCCCCGACAGCTTCCTGCTGCACAACGACCTCGCCTTCCTGCCCGCGCCCCACCCGCAGGATCCGGCGGCGTCGCTCGGTTTCACGGTGATGGTGGGCGGCTTCTTCTCGGCCCAGCGCAACGAGCTGGCCGTTCCCCTGGGCCTCTGGCTGCGGCCCGACCAGCTGCCCGCTTTCACCCTGGCCTTGCTGCGGCATTACGACGCCCACGGCAACCGGGTCCAGCGCAACAAAAGCCGGCTGATGTATCTGATCGATGGCCTGGGGCTGGAGGCCTACCGCGCTGCCGTGGTGGCGGGCTACCGGAAGCTGGCCGGGGAGTCAGCGCCGGCCCCCCTGCCCCACGATGGCCGCCATCTGGTGGTGCGGGCCCCGCGCGACGGGCTGGGCCTCCAGGCCCAGAAGCAGGCAGGCTTCCACTGGGCGGGGCTGCACGTGCCGATGGGGCGCCTGGATGCGGAGCAGATGCTGGAACTGGCGCGCCTGGCCCGCGATTACGGCAGTGGAGAGCTGCGCTTCACCGAGGCCCAGAACGTGCTCATCGTGAATGTTCCGACCGATCGCCTCGGGGCCCTGCAAGCCGAACCGCTGCTGGAACGGTTCCGCCTGGAGCCCGGAGCCCTGCAGGCCGAAGCGGTCAGCTGCACCGGCAGCCGCTACTGCAGCTTTGCCCTGATCCCCACCAAGCGCACCGCCCAGGCCGTGATCGATGAGCTGGAGCGTCGCCTGGAGCTTCCCCAGGCGGTGCGTACCCACTGGACCGGCTGTCCCAATGCCTGCGGCCAGCCCTACATGGGCCAGATCGGCCTGATGGGTGCCAAGGCCCGCCAGGACGGCCAGATGGTCGAGGCCGCGAAGATCTTCCTGGACGGGTCGATGGGCCAGGAGCCACGGCTGGCCGCCCTTCACGAGAAGGGCGTTCCCCTCAGTGAGCTCAGCGACGTGCTGGAAGCGCTGCTGGTGGAACGTTTCGGCGCCCGGCGGCGGACGACCCTCGTCTGAGGGCTCGGCGGCCCCAGGGGAAACGCCTGCCCCGGGGCACCTCCGGGTTCCAGCCACGGTCCAACATGGCCAGCGTGGTCCTGTCCTTCAGATCCTGCCCACCGTAAAGAAGTCGGATGACCCGTTCGGGATCAATCTCCAGGGCCGCCACTTCCTGCCAGAGCTCGGCCACCCGATCCCTGTCGGCCCTGATGAACTGGGCGTCGGCCAACTGGGCCACCAGGGTCAGCAGCAGCTGGCGTTCTTTCTGCTCAATCGGCCCGACCGTTTGCGGCGTCTCGCTGGGCCGGCCCCATCGCCGCGTCTCGGCCCGTTGCCTTTGGCTGGGGGTGTGGGAGAAGGCATCGATTCCGCTGAAGGCCATGGGACGCCTGCCCTGCGAATGGTGTGCCTTCGTTGTAGGCCTGGGGCCTCCACACCCCTGGGCTGGGGCATTAAACGTATCAATGGCGACCGTTCCTGAGGGGGCTGGCCCTGCCGGCGGGTCGCGACGGGCACGGGAGGTTCATCCTTGACCCGGAACCCTCCTTTCCTGGCCCTGCCCCAGCAGCTGCCTCCAGCTGGCAGCCCCGATCGCTGGTCCTGGCTGCGGCGTCTGCGCGCTCAGGACGACCTCGATCTGGAGCCCTGGCTGGAGGCGATTGAGGGCCACGGCCTGGTGCCCGATGCCGATTTGCTCGCGGCGCTTGCCGGGCGGCTCGATGGCGCCGCGGCGAGCCGATTACTGGCCTGGTGGCTGGCCGAACCAGACGCGGATCCCGCCCTGCTGAACCTGATCGGTCGGATCCGTGACCGACGCTTCAGGGCCTTGCTGCGCCAGGCGCTCCGCCTGCCAGGGGAGGCCACTGACGCGCGGGCGGCGGCTGGGAATGGGGCCATCGACAGGATGGCTGTTCTGTTGCCGCTGCTGGGCCACCAGCGCGATCCCGAGGATTTCCAGCTGTTGCGCCAACGGGTCCTGGCCCCCTTACCGCTGCAGCAGCGCCGGGCCGCCCTGGAGGGGCTGGCGGTGGGGCTTGCCGCCTGGCCGTCGGCGCCCCTGCGGCAGACCCTGCGCCAGCTCATCGGAGATCTCGACCCCGCGCTTGCGGCGACGGCCGTGGATCTGCTGGCCCGTCTGCCGGAGGGATTGACGGAGCTGGCTGGCCTCGATCGGGACGGGCTGGCCCCGGAACTGGCGCAGCGGGTGGAGCGGCGCCTCGCAGGGGCCGGTGCGGTCCCGGCGGCCGGGCGATCATGGGTCCCTCCCCAGCGCGCATGAGGCGAGGTCGATGTTCCGTCACCTGCTGGTGCCCACCGATGGCTCCGATCTCTCCGACGACACGATCCGCCGGGCGGTGAGCTTCGCCCGCGAGGCGGGGGCGACCATCACCTTCTTGCACGTGCTTGCCAATCCGGCGATGCCGCCGCAGGCTTCGATCTATGGCGACCCGGTGCTGCTCGATCCCGCCGTCGTGGAGCGCTGCAGCCAGGCCGAGCGGGCTTATGCCGCCGTGCTGCTGGAGCGGGCCCGGGGGATGGCCGAGGAGGTCGGCGTGCGCTGTGACACGGCCGTGGGCGACCATCCGGTCGTCTACGAGGCGATCATCGAGGCCGCCGGCCGCCACGGCTGTGACCTGATCTTCATGGCCTCCCACGGCCGCCGCGGCCTCGCCGGGCTGCTGCTGGGCAGCGAGACCCAGCGGGTACTGACCCACACCGACC
>NZ_JAYGIA010000118.1:0-12971 GCF_034931165.1 Synechococcus sp. BA-124 BA4
CATACCCAACGACTGATGAGCAAGACCTACCGGCGCCGGCTACGGCGTCAACAAGCCGGGGTTCAAGCCCCACAGGGTGGGCCAGATTTCGTGTCGCCGGAGGACCAATTCCGGATGTCGCTTGACACAGTGAAGTGGCCGCTGCTGCTCAGGTCAGCCTCAAGGCGGAGCACCTCAGCCCTTGCGCCAGGGTTCTGGGCGTTGAATCGGAGCTCAGCAGACTCGTGATCAACCTGCTCAACAATGCCATTCACTACACCCCGGCAGACGGTGTTGTCGACGTGAGGCTGGACAAGCAGGGCCGGGAGGTTGTGCTGGCCATCAGCGACAGTGGCCCTGGAATCCCCGTCGATCAGCAGGCGAGGATCTTCGATCGCTTTACCCGGCTTGATGCGGCCCGATCCCGGCAGCAGGGGGGCACGGGCCTGGGGTTAGCCATCGCTCAGGCGATCGCACGTCACCATGGCGGTGCGATCACTGTTCGGTCTGCAGCAGGACAGGGAGCCGTGTTCATGGTCCGGTTGTCAGCTGGCCACTGACTTGCCTCTCACCCGGCTGATCAGGCCCACCAGACACACACCACGGGGCAGGGGGGCCAGGTATCTCAGCATCGGCGGAGCAGGGCGGCCAGCTCCCGCCCGCATTCCTCATGGGCCCCAAGCCGGCCGGGGAGATGCAGGGTGTGATCGGCCACCGCCGCCAGGGCCTGCATCGCTGCAAGGGATTTCGGCGGCGCCTGGTCGGCGATCGCCACCGTCAGCGGACTCTTCAGGTCTTGTGCTGCTTCAAGCCAGCCCTGGGGGGCGTCGTAGGGATCGAGGCCTCCGGTCACGAAGGAAGAGCTGGCGAAACGTGCCCCCAGCTGGCGGGCGATCCGCTGCCGCGCAGCAAGGCCCTCGGGGCTCAGGCCGTGACCGGCCACATCCACGTGGCGGCGGCTCATCCAGCCGAGCATGGCTGTGGTGGTGTTGAGCCGGTAGAGCAGGGGCCCGAGCAGCGGCGCCTCCACCAGGGAACGGATCGCCGGGAAAGCGCGGCTACGGGGCCGGCCATCGTCGGCAGCGGCCCGCGCCAGGTGGGGGCCACCAACACCCACTCGCGAAACTCCAGGCCATGGTGCTCAGCGGCGAGCAGGGCGATGCCGGCGGCATGGCCAGCGGCGATCAGACCACAGTCGGTCGGGCAGACCTCGCGTCGGACATCAGCCAGGAACAGGGCCAGGAGCTCGGCGTCGTACGGCAGCCGAGGCCGATCACTCTCCCCGAACCCTGGCCAGTCAAGGCTGATCAGCCGGGGTCGCTCGGATGGCTCACCCGGGCCGTCAGGAATGGCATCGCAGAAGGGCTGCCATTCCTGACGGCTGGAGATCGTGCTCAGCGCCGGCAGCAGCAACCAGGCCGGGCCGCTGCCCCCCTGGTCCGTCATGGCGATTTCAAGGGTTCGCCCGCCATGACGCCAGAGGTAGGAACGGCGGTGAGCGGATCTGGAGGATTGGACGGCAGTGGTCAAGGGAGGGCAGACCAAGTCATCTACATGTATACAGTTTGGTAATGACCACGGGGGTGTCGATGGCCGCCAAGCGCTGTTCCTCCAGCCGAGAAGGCAAGGTGCTGCTCTCCTGCTGGATTCCAGAAGAGCTGCGCATGGAGCTCGATCGGGTCTGGGCCGCCAAGGGCCTCAGGCCCCATGGCCGCACCCAGCAGGGGATGGAGGAGATGATCGCCCTCTACCTGACGGCCCAGCAGGAGACCTGAGCCATGGGCGGCCAGCACGGGCACGGAGCAGAACCTCACGATCACCCCCATGGGCCTGGCGATGATCACCATCACGACCACAGCCATGGCCACCAACCAGACGGTCGCGCCGGAAGGGCCTTCCGCTGGAGCATCGCCCTCAACAGCGGCCTCACTGCCCTGCAGCTGGTGGTGGGCTTTGGCTTCGGCTCGCTGGCGCTGATCGGCGATGCCCTCCACAACCTCGGCGATGTGGTCGGCCTGGCCCTGGGCTGGGGGGCGGATCGTCTCAGCCGCCGGCCGGCCCGCGGGCGCTTCACCTACGGATTCGGCCGCAGCACCCAGATCGTGTCGCTGGTGAACGGCCTGCTGATCTTCGCGGCCGGTGCGGTGGTGGTGGTGGAAGCGATCCAGCGTCTGTTCAACCCGGTGCCGCTGATCGTGGGCCCGGTGGCCTGGGCGGCGGCCGCCGGCATCGCCATCAACCTGCTCTCGGCCCGCCTGTTCGGCCACGACCACCACCACGACCTCAACCAGCGGGCGGCGGTGCTGCATCTACTCACCGATGCCGCCGTCTCGGTGGCGGTGCTGCTGAGCGCCCTGGTGGTGGGGGCCACCAGCTGGCTGTGGCTCGATGCTGTCACGGCCATCGGCGTGGGGGCCGCGGTGATCTGGAGCGCCCTGGGCCTGTTGCGCGAAGCGCTCGCCCTCACCCTCGACGCCGCCCCGCGCCATGTCGATCTCATTGAGGTGGAGCAGGCTCTCGCGTCGCTGCCTTCAGTGCTTGAGGTGGAGGAACTCCATGTCTGGGGGCTGAGCACCTCCCGCACAGCCCTTACCGCTCATATGGTGATTGATCCCGTTCGCCTGCAGCGTGAGGGTCTCAGCCGGGATCAGCTCCTGGCCTCGGCCCGGCGACGGCTGGAAGCGTTTGGAATCGGCAAGAGCACGCTGCAACTTGAGAGCGCGGCTCAGACGGATGCAGCCCTCTGATCAGGGAGTGGGACGGCCATGAAGCTCCTGCTCGTCGAGGACGACCCGACCCTCCAGGACGCGATGCAACGGCTGCTGCTCCAGTGGGGCTATGGCCTTGAGGTCGCCGGCACGGGGGGCGAGGCGATGGGCTGGCTGGAGCAGGAGCGCTTCGATCTGGTGCTGCTCGATCTCGGCTTGCCCGACACCGACGGCCTGAGGCTCTGCCGGCAGCTGCGCCGGCTGCCGTGCCATCAGCCGCTGGTGCTGATGCTCACCGCCCGTGATGGACGCACCGACAAGCTGCTCGGCTTCGAGGGAGGCGCCGATGACTACGTCGTCAAGCCTTTCGATCCCGAGCTGTTGCGGGTGCGGCTGGCGGCCCTGCTGCGCCGCGCCAATCGCCCCCTGCAGAGCCAGTTGTGCTGGGGGCCGCTGGCGCTCCAGCCCGGTCAGACCGTGGCGCTGGTGCGTGGGCATCCCCTGGAGCTCACCCCCAAGGAGGCCCTGCTGCTGGAGCAGCTGCTGCGCGCCCGCGGCGCCAGCTGCCGCAAGAGTGAGCTGCTGCACGCCTGCGGCGATGGCCGCCGCGTCGTCGGCGAGGACGCCCTACGGGCCCACATGCGCAACCTGCGTCAGAAGCTCACTGCCGCTGGCTGTGATCCGAACCTGATCGAAACGGTGTATGGCCATGGCTACCGGCTCCACGCAAGCGCTACCGACTGATCCGCTGCAGCTCAAACGCCGGCTCCTCCTGCAGGGTGGCGGCTTCGCGTTGCTGCTGCTGCTGTCCTTCTCCGGCACCCTCTATTGGGGCATCGCTGTGCAGCGGGGCGAGGACCAGCGCACCGAGCTGCGCCAGCTGGCCGCCACGGCCGCGGCCCAGCTGCCCCTGATCGCCCATGAATTGGGCGAGGCGGAAGGGCGTGCCAAGTTCCGGGCCGGTCCGCAGCGGATCGCCGTTCCGGCGTTGGTTCAGCAGCGGGTGCAATGGTTCGACACGACAGGCCAGTTGCTCAGCGAACAGGGCTTCCTGGCCGTGCCGGCCATGCAAGAGGCACTGCCACAGTCCACCTCCACCCCGAGCTGGCAGCGCTGGCCGGGTGGCGTCAGCCTCGTTCAGGTGGTCCAAACGGAGCCGCTGCACGCTGGGGCCGATCCCAGTGGGAACAACCTCCCCCAGGCGGCGGGCGCAACTTCGACGGAACAACGGCTTGGTTACGTGCGGGTGGCCCTCTCGGACCGTGCCGCTCTCGCCGATCTGGAACGGCTGCGCCGCGGTCTGCTGCTAGGTGGCATCGTCACCGCTCTGGCGGCACTGTTGGCGGGCCGCCGCATGCTGCGGGCTGCCTTCCTCCCCATGCAGGAGCAGCTGCGTGCCTTGCAGCGCTTCACCGCCGATGCCTCCCACGAGTTGCGCCATCCACTCACGGCCCTGCGCACCCTGCTGGCGGGGGTGCCGCTGGAACTGCGCCCACACCCCGGCCTGGCCTGGCCTGAGCTCGACCGCCTCAGCCGTCGGATGGGCGAGCTGCTGGAGGATCTGCTGACCCTGGCCCGGCTGCAGCAGAGCTGCGACGGCAGTGACGGGCGACCTCGGGACTGGCAGCGGTTCGATCTGCTGGAACTGCTGGAGGATCTCATCCGCTGCTACGCACCCCAGGCGGCCGCGCGCGCGATCCAGCTGCGGCTCAGTCCCGCGCCGGAAGAGCACAGCGTTCTGGTGGAGGGCGACAGCGAGGAACTGCTGCGCCTGTTCACCAACCTGGTGCTCAATGCCATTCGCCACAGCCCCGAGGGAGGCCGGGTGAGCCTCGACGTGACAACGACGAAACGGCAGGTGCAGGTGGCAGTACGCGATCAGGGGCCCGGCATCCCGGCGGCCCAGCGGGAGCAGGTGTTCGATCGCTTCTGGAGTGGCGCCGATCGCGGCGGCCACAGCGGGCTGGGACTGGCAATCGGCCGCGCCATCGCCCGCCGCCACGGCGGTGAGCTACGCCTCGGCGAGAGCCGGCCCGGCCTGTGCGTACTGCTGGTGGAGCTGCCAACTGCCGTGGATCCGCCGCAAACCTCATGACTTCTTCATGAGCTGCGGCGCAACCTGCGGCGATTAGCACTCCTCTTCCTTCCGATCCAGCGGTGGCAGCTTTTGGGGCAAGCTTCACCGCCATCACCCTGGCCGAACTGGGTGACAAGACCTTCTTCATGGCGCTGATCCTGGCGGCGCGTCACCGCGGCCGGGATGTCTTCATCGGCGCCTTTGCAGCCCTCACGGCCGTCACCCTGATCTCGCTGGGTCTGGGCTACGGCCTGCGGGAGCTGCTGCCCGCCACGGTGGTGCCGTGGCTGGCGGCGGCGCTGTTCGTCGGTTTTGGTCTCAAGCTGCTCGTCGACGCCCAGGGCATGGAGGCGAATGAGGCGGACGAGGAGGAGCAGGAAGCCCAGCAGGCCATTGATGAGGCGGAGAGCCGGCGCCGCATCAGCACCACCTGGGCGGTGATCTGGGAGGCCTTCGTGCTGGTGTTCATCGCCGAGCTGGGCGATCGCACCCAGTTCACCACCATCTTTCTGGCCACCGCACCGGCCTTCACCTTCGCGGGCCTGCTGGCGGGCACCCTGGTCGGCCACGCCCTGGTCACCTGGCTGGCGGTGGGGGCCGGCAAGTGGATCGGAGGTCGCATCAGCGAACAGTTGCTCTATCGGCTGAGCGGTGGCCTGTTCATCGCCTTTGGGCTGTTCGCGTTCAAACAGGCCCTGGGCTGAACGGATCAGCAGGGTCCAGGCTGAGCTGGCGGGATGCCGCCTTGGGGCGTCTCGGTGAGAAGGCGCCTGACCACCTCCCGTCAACCTCTCTCCCCCAATGGTCTTCGCCTCCCCCCGCGCCACTACATGCTGCTGTCGACGGCTGGCGCGGCCGGCTCTGCACGAACCAGAAGTCCAGCACCTCGCTGACCTGGTGGCGCTGACCAGCCATCAGAGCAGGCCCAGATGGGGAAAACACTGGCCAGCTCGATGCCCTTGCACTCTTCCTGATCTTCATGTCGCTGACCCTGCTGCTGCGCTTCCCCTGGGGCGTGTTGCCCCTGATCGGTGTCTCCGCACTCGTGGGATTGGAGCGCGGTTTGCTGCAGCTTGTGGTGGTATGAAGCTCTAGGCATCCAGCCGCTTGGTCACCGTGGTGCCTCTGGTATCAGCTCAACGACTCAGTGGCCTTGGATGCTCAGATCGTGTCCCAGTGTTTTTTGCTCGTCATGGGTCTGAGGAGAGGCTGCTTTTGTCAACGGTTCAGACGCCCCGCAACACCGCGCTCAGCATCGAGAGGTTGATCAGCACAATCACGCTGGCGCAGATCCAGCCCGCGGCCTGCAGCCAGAGCGGTGCTTTCAGATCGCCCATCAGGCCCCGGCGGCCGCAGAACCACACCAGCGGGATCACCGCGAAGGGCAACTGCAGAGACAGCACCACCTGGCTCAGCACCAGCAGATTTGTTGTGGCCCGTTCACCGAACAGGATCACTGTGGCCATCGCCGGGATCAGCGCGAGACCGCGGGTGAGCAGCCGCCGCTTCCAGTCCGGCAGACGGATCTGCAGGAACCCCTCCATCACGATCTGGCCGGCCATGGTGGCGGTGAGCGTCGAGCTCTGGCCCGCCGCCAGCAGGGCCACGCCGAACAGCACGCTGGCGAGCGACGTGCCCAGCATCGGCGTCAGCAGCCGGTAGGCCTCGCTCAGATCCGTGACCGGCTGCGGTAGCCGTCCGTAGAAGCTGCCGGCGGCCAGCACCAGGATCGAGACATTGATCAGAAAGGCCAGACTGAGGGCGATCAGGGTGTCCCAGGTGCTGAAGGCCAGGGCCCTGCGCGTTGCTCCCTTCGCCGCGCTCCAGTGGCGGGTCTGCACCAGCGAGGAATGGAGATAGAGGTTGTGGGGCATCACCGTGGCCCCGAGGATGCCGGCGGCCAGAAACAGCTGCTGCCCGTCCCTGAGGCTGGCGACCTGGGGGATGAAGCCGTGGCCCATCTGGCTCCAATTGGGCTGCAGCAAGAACATCTCCACCGCGAAACACCCCCCCACCAGGGCGACCAGGGCGATTACCAGGGCCTCCAGCCGGCGGATCCCGAAGCGCTGCAGCGCCAGCAGCAGCAGCGTGTCGGCGGCCGTGAGGCCCACCCCCCAGGGCAAGGGCAGGCCGAAGAGCAGCTGCAGGGCAATGGCGCTGCCTACCAGCTCGGCCAGGTCGCAGGCAATGATCGCCACTTCGGCCAGCAGCCAGAGGGGGATCCGCCAGAACCGCGGCAGCAGACGGCTGCAGGCCTGGGCCAGATCCAGCCCCGTCGCGATGCCCAGGCGGCAGCAGAGCGACTGGAGCACCATCGCCATCAGGCTGGAGAGCCCGATCACCCAGAGCAGGCGGTAGCCGAACTGGGAGCCGGCCGCCAGATCCGTGGCCCAATTGCCCGGATCCATGTAGCCCACTGCCACCAGGTAGCCGGGGCCCAGCACCCGCAGAAAGGTGCGCACCGTGCCCAGGCCGGCAGGAACGTCCACCACCTGGGAGTCGATGCTGGCGGCCGTGCCCAGCGGTGCATCAGGCATGAAGCGACGCCAGCGGAGTTGGAGGGTAAGGCGAGGGTGGCTGCGATCCTGCTGGGGCATGGCTGGCATGAGCCCACCCTGGGGAAGGGATCACCGCCAGCTCAGAAGTCGCGAGCACCTGTGTAGCCACTGAGATCGGCGAGGGTGTTCAGCGGCTTGACGCCCGAATCCAGAACGCCCTTGATCTGCCAGCTGGGATAGCCCTGAACCCCCTGCTGCTTGCACAGCTGCGCCTGGCTGTTGGCGCCGTCCTCCGCGCATTCGATTACCTGGAGCTTGGCGGCGGCCTCCTTGCCGAAGGCCTCCTTCTGGTCATGGCAGTGGGGGCACCAGTACGCCGTGAACACCCGGGCGCCGACGCTGCTCAGATGCTCTGCCAGGGCAATCTTGGCCGGCGAACTGGCGCTGACGACAGCTGGAGCCGCCTGTCCACTTTGAGCGACAGGCTGGTCCGCCGATGCCGCCCAGCCCAACCCCAGCAGACCAACAAGGAGGACTGTCATCACTCCGCGAAAGATCAGTTGGCTGCGGTCGATCCAGCCACCTCCAACAAGGCTCAACAGGAACAGCGCGAGGCTGAGGGCGGCTGACACCACACAGAAGGTGCAGAAGGCCTTGATCTCGAAGACCAGGAGCCCCATCAGCACCAAGCTGAAGACGGCCATGCCGCAGCTGACGAGGAAGAGTGCCCAGCGATTGCCCTCCGAGGCTGGGGCGCGCAGACCCCCTCGCAGCAACGGCATCAGGGCCAGCAGGAGGACCGTGGCGTAGGCCAGGAATCCAAAGAGAGAAAGCGGCTGGCCCAGCAGCGTGCCCCAGGCGCTGCCGAGCACCTTGTCGCAGCCATCGCTGCCGCCCGGACAGGAGAGGCTGCCGATCCAACCCCAGCGCTTGGCGGTGATCGAGCCGGTATCGATCATGCCGATCGTGGCGAGCACGGCCATGGTGAGGCGCACCCAGGGCCGGCCTGGCTCCTGGCCGACCCGACGGCTGGAGAGAGGCTTGGTTCGCGTAGCGCTGCTCACAGGGGGAGAGAACGGCTGAGATACGGCCATTGAAAAGCCTGAAGTGGCTTCAGGGTCAAGGGCCTAGCGTTGCGCCAGGGAGGCTTGTCCGCCCGACTTGCCAACCCAAGGGGATGAATCCATGCAGATCGGCGAGTTGGCACGGTCCACCGGGGTGAAGATCGAAACAATCCGCTATTACGAACGCGAGCACTTGCTGCCGCTGCCACAGCGCACGGATGGCAACTATCGCCTCTATTCGCCGCGGCATGTGGAGCAGTTGCGCTTCATCCGCTACTGCCGCAGCCTTGACATGAGCCTGGAGGAGGTCCGCAACCTCATCGAGGCGCGGGGCGCACCAGCCGGTAGCTGCCGGACTGTGAACGAATTGCTGGACGAGAAGATCGCCGAGGTCGATGCCCGCGTGAATGAGTTGCACAAACTCCAGGATCAGCTACGGCAGCTCAGAGGGCTTTGTCAGCAACCGGACGAGGTGAAGACCTGTGGCATCCTCATGGAGTTGAACCGTTCGGCTGGAATCGACAAGGCTCAGATCTGATCGTTCCCGACCAGGCTCAGCCCTTGATCTTGCCAAGCGTGGGAGTGCGAAGCAGTCGAAGTCCATTGGCGATCACGATCAAGCTTGTGCCCATGTCCGCGAAGACCGCCATCCACATCGTGGCATTCCCGGCCACGGTCAGCAACAGAAAAATGGCCTTGATTCCCAGCGCCAGCGCGATGTTCTGGCGCAGGATGGTGAGGGTGCGGCGAGAGAGGGCGATCGTTTCCGGTACGCGCATCAGATCGTCGTTCATGATCACCACATCGGCCGCTTCGATGGCGATGTGGGTGCCCGCGGCCCCCATCGCAAAGCCGATGTCCGCCTGGGCCAGGGCCGGGGCATCATTGATGCCATCGCCGGCCATGGCCGCGAATCCATAGCGGGCCTGCAGATCGGCCACCGCCTCGAGCTTCTCCTGCGGCAGCAGGTTGCTCTTCACCTGCTCGATGCCGGCCAGGGCCGCAATCGCGCCGGCGGTGGCTGCGTTGTCACCCGTGAGCATCACCGGGGTGACGCCCAGGGACCGCAGGGCTTCCATGGCGGCCGCGGAGCTGGGCCGAACGGTGTCGGCGACGGCGATCAGGGCGAGCACGCCGCTGTCATCGGCCAGCAGGCTGAGCGAGCGACCTTGGCGCTCATGGACCTGCATCGACGCCTCCAGCGCGCTGGAGCAAAGCCCCAGCTCCTCGATCCAGCGGTGGTTGGCCAGCATCAACGACCGCCCCGCGATCAGGCCGCGCACCCCTCGTCCGGGGAGGGCCTCGAAGGCCTCCACGGCCAGCCGCTCGCCATCGAGGCCTGCGGCCACCGCCCGCGACACCGGATGGTCGGAGCGCTCCGCCAGGCTGCTGGCCCACTGTTTCAGTGCGCCAGCGTCTGGCCCTTCTTGCCATGGGGAGAAGGCCACGAGCTTGGGTTGGCCCAGGGTGATCGTGCCGGTCTTGTCGAGCGCCAGCACCTTGATCTTGCGGGCCTCCTCGATGTAGAGGCCGCCTTTGATGATGATGCCGCGACGGGCGGCGGTGGCCAGGCCGCTCACCACCGTGACCGGTGTGGCGATCACCAGCGCGCAGGGGCAGGCGATCACCAGCAGCACCAGGGCCTTGTAGATCGCCTGCATGGGTGTGAAACCCAGCAAGGGTGGCGCCAGCAGGGCAACGGCCAGGGCCACCACGAACACCGCCGGGGTGTAGCGGGCTGCAAAGCGATCGACGAAACGCTGGATCGGGGCGCGGGAGGCCTGGGCTTCCTCCACGGCCTGGATGATGCGCGCCAGGGTGCTGAGCGAGGCGGGCGCCGTCACCTGGATCTCGAGGGCGCCGCCCTGGTTGATCGTGCCCGCAAACACCTCATCACCAGGGCCTTTGTCGACCGGCAGGCTTTCGCCGGTGATCGGGGCCTGGTTGATCGCACTCTCGCCGGAAAGCACCGTGCCATCAAGCGGCAGGCGCTCGCCCGGGCGGACACGCACCACATCTCCGATGGCCACAGCACTGGCGGAGACGCGTTGCCAGCGGCCATCGCTCTGGCGGATCTCCGCCTCGTCGGGAGCCAGCGCCATCAGGCTGGTGATCGCCTGGCGGGCCCGCTGCACCGCCCGCGCTTCAATCGCCTCGGCCACGGCATAGAGGGCCATCACCATGGCGGCCTCTGGGAAGCGGCCGATCAGGAAGGCGCCCGTGACCGCCACGCTCATCAGTGCATTGATGTTGAGCCGGCCCTGGCGCAGGGCGGCCAGGCCCTTGCGAAACACGGAGAAGCCCGCCAGGGCGATCGCGGTGATGGCGATCCCGATTTCCACCAGCTCATGGCCCGGGTAGGCGGGAACGACCAGATGCAGCAGCTCCGCCGTGAGTGCCAGTGCCAGGGAACCCCCCAGGCGGAGCCGTTCACGGCGCCGTTCTGCACTGGTCTGGGCGGCGGACGGCCGCTGATCGGTGCTGATCGGCTCCGGGTTGAATCCCAGCCGGCGGATCGCAGCGAGGGCTGAGTTGAGCGCTGCTACTTCTGCATCGATCGCCAGAACGCGCTCGGCCAGCAGGAACCTCAGGCCGCGGATGCCGTCAACACCTGCGAGGGCATGGCGGATCTCGCCTTCCTCCGTGGCGCAATCCATCGCGCTGATCCGAAACAGCGCTTCCTTGACGCTTGCCGGCTCCGGCTGCGGCCCCGTGGTGGCTCCAGCCGTCTGCCCGCTGGTTCCGCTGCTGCAGCAAGGTTCCGCCATGGTCAGGCCATCCAAGCCCCATCAAACAGCCTGTAGCCACTTCAGGGTCAAGGGTCTGGCCGGCATGGGCGGCACCTGGTGGCCGCAGGCTGTTGATCAACGCAGCTGGGGACACTCCTGATCCCGCAACTCCTGATCCAGCCCATCGGCTTGCTGGGCCAGCTTGGCTCCAGCCGCCGTGTAGAACCTGAACCGCTGGCGGTTGACGTAGAGAACCCGCCGGCTGCGCAGCAGCTGTTCTTCCGCCTTGTGGCGGCAGACGATCAGGGCCTGGTAGTCGATGGTCGGCTCGTTGCGGTCGTTGGCATTGGCCCCATCGGCCTGCTGGCTGAGGACCGGGCAGATTCGCTCACGGACGGATCGGACCAGGGCGATTTCGGCCTTCATGGCCTGCTCGGCCAGGGCATTGCGTTGATCCAGCAGGTTCCGGCACGCCTCCAATTCAGCCGCCATCGCCGGGGCTGCCAGCCACCAACAGCTCAGCAACAGGGTCAGGAAGTGGCGCATTCACGGATCAATTCGAGTCCTGTGTCTTTGGCGGCTACGGGCGTGATCATCTTGAGCTGAGTCAGACCATCCACTAGACGATCTGCAGTACCCCCATCAGCCCCAGATCCTCGTGGTCGAGGTTGTGGCAGTGATAGACGGTGCGGCCCGTGAAATCTCTGAACGTGACGCGGATCCGCACCTCCTCGCCCCCCTTCACCAGCACGGTGTCCTTCCAGCGGCGCTGGGCTTCGGGGCGGCCGGCGCGGCTGATCACCTGGAAGGGATTGACGTGCAAGTGGAAGGGGTGATCCATCACGTCGTCATTGACGATCAGCCAGTCCTCTGTGCTGCCCAGCGACACCCGGGTGTCAATGCGATCGGGATCGAAGGGCTGGCCATTGATCACGAAGCCCATGCCACCAGCGCCAATTCCCCCGCCGCCCATGCCCATGCCTCCGACGCCCATGCCCCCCATGCCGTGTTGCATGCCGCCCATTCCCATCCCCATGGCATGGGCCAGGGAGAAGCGGCGCGTGCGCTCCGGCTGCGGCAGTGCCGGCACAGGCAGCAGGGCCGCCGGCAGCGGCAGTGGAGCCACTGTTCCGGCGTAACGGAGGGTGGCCAGGGTCTGGGGGCCGTTCGCGGCGGGCGCCACCTGGCCCATCCCGCCGTGACCACTGCGTTGATACGGGAGATCGAGCAGGCGGTAGCTGCCAGGCGTCTGGTTGCCCTGCACCAGCACATCCGCCCGCTCGCCAGGGGCCAGCAGAATTTCGTCGAGGAGCTCAGGGGTCGCGATCGCGCCGCCATCGGTGGCGATCAGCACCAGCCGGTGGCCCTCCAGGGCGAGGCGGTAGATGCGGGCATTGGAGGCATTGAGCAGACGGAGCCGAAGCAGGCCGCCGCTGGGGATCGCCAGGCCGGGATTGAGCTCCCCGTTCACCGTCAGCAGTGGACCTTCCCGGCCGAGCATGCGCTCCATCCCCATCCCCATTCCGGCCTCAGCCGTGCCGTCGGCGCTGGCGAAGTCCTTGAGCACCAGCACGCTTTCGCTGGCGGCCGCCACCTCTGGAATCCGATCCAGATCGCCGCGCACCACCAGGGCGCCGCCGAGGCCGCCGAACACCTGATCAGCTGAGTGGCCGTGGTGATGGGGGTGCACGTAGAAGAGGCCGGCCGGGTGGTCCGAAGCGACCTTGAAGGCATAGGTGGTGGACCCGCCGGGCGGCACGGTCAGGAACACGTTGTCGCCTGATCCGGTGGGCGGGATGTGCAGCCCGTGGAAGTGCAGGTTGGTGGGCTCCTGGAGGCCGTTGCGCAGGAGCAGCCGCACCTGATCGCCTGCATTCACCTCCAGCAGCGGACCGGGCGAGCGGCCGTTGTAGGTG
>NZ_JAYGIA010000119.1:0-12818 GCF_034931165.1 Synechococcus sp. BA-124 BA4
GGGCCACCCTTCGGGCCCGCGCTGCTGCTGCCGCTGCAGCAGGCCGACGTCTGGGCGGCGGGAGCCTTCGCCCTCGAGCAGGGGCAGATCGTGGCGGCGATGTTGCTCTCAGCTCTGCTGGTGTACGTGATCGAGCAGCGCTTCCTGGCGGCCTCGGCCTGCGGGCTCCTGGCGGCTGCCGGCTCCTGGTTCGGGCTGATCCACGCCTGGCGTTTCACGCCCGCCGACACCGTCCTGAATCTGGGCTGGGGCACCGGTGCCGACTGGGCTCTCGGCTATCTGGTGATGGCGGCGGTGTTCGCGGCGGCGGCCTGGGCGCAGCGGCGCTCCCGCCGTGGTCCCCACCCAGTCGGTGACGCTCCACCACGCTGATGCTCCAGAGAGCCCGGCGCGGATCTACAGCGGAGACTGATCCCTTGGAGGGCCCCATGTTCCTGAAATACCGCCCCGACGGCAGCTTGGTGGAGGTGCTCGACGTCAAGCAATTGATGGACCCCTTCGCCTCTTGCCTGAGCGGGCGCTTCCACGCTGGTGAGGAGATGCAGGAACCGCAGTCGTTCAGCAAGACCGACCTGGTGTTCCCCTCCGATGAAGCGATGCCCCGCTGCTGGCTCGATCCGGCCTACCACCAGGGCTGAATGCCTCGCACCCTGCTGATCAGTGGCGCCAGCCGTGGCATCGGCCGGGCGATCGCCACCGTCCTGGCGGCCGAAGGCCACTGCCTCAGCCTGGGGGTGCGTACCCCCCAGGCCCTGGAGGGCACCTCGCTGGAGCCCTCGCCTCAGGTGCTTGTGCACCCCTACGAGGCCACCCAGCCGGCCAGCGCCGAGGCCTGGGTGGCGGCCACGGCCGGACGTTTTTGCTCGATCGACGGGCTGATCCACTGCGCCGGGGTGTTCTCCCGGGCCGGACTGCTGTTCGGTGCAGAAGAGGCGGCGGAGCCGGAGCGGATCTGGGCGGTGAACCTGATGGGCCCCTGGTGGCTCACCCGTTCGGCGTGGCCCTGGCTGGTCCGCAGCGGCCGGGGCCGGATCATCACGCTCGTCTCGATGAGCGGTAAGCGTGTGAGGGGGGGGCTGGCGGCTTATGCCACCAGCAAGTTCGCCCTGATGGCCCTCTGCGACTGCATGCGCCAGGAGGGCTGGGACGCGGGCATCCGGGTCACGGCGATCTGCCCGAGCTGGGTGAACACCGAGATGGCGGCGGCGGTGCAGGCCATCCCGCGCCAGGAGATGACCCAGCCGGAGGATCTGGCCGCCCAGGTGAGCCTCCTGCTGGCGCTGCCGGCCAGTGCCGTGCCCTTCGAGCTGGCCATCAGCTGTCAGCGGGAGTGGTGAGCCCCCCCTGGGGGGCGGCGCTGCGCAAGGATGCGGGCCTCGAACGCAGCGGCGGAGATGGCTCGTCTGATCATCGTGCTCAAGCCCCGGGGGCCTGCGGCGGGCCATGAACTGATCCCGAAGCTGATGCCTGCCCTGCAGCGTCTGAATGCCGAATTCGACCATCAGGGTCCGTCCCACCTCAGTGGTGTGATGCGCGTTCCTCCCCAGGGGATGGTGGTTCAGCTGTTCGCTGATGTTCAGCCCCAGGCCGATGGCCCCGAGCTGGATGTGGTGCTGATGAGCTCCGAAACGATGATCAAGGGCGCGCCCCAGACCCTGCAGGCCCTGGCCGCGCTGATCTCCCTGCTGCCCGAGCATGCCGGCGATCTGGAGCTGATTTTCCGCTCCGACCGTGATGGCCCCGTGCCCAGGCAGGGCTCCCGGCCTCTGGCCGCCCAGGGCTGAGCGGCCATGCCCAGGCCCGTGCTGGTGATCGCCAGCGGCAACCGCCACAAGATCCACGAGATGGAGGCGATGCTGGCCTCGCTGGATCTCGTGGTGATGCCGCAGCCCGAGGGACTGGAGGTGGAGGAAACCGGCAGCACCTTTGCCGAGAACGCACGGCTCAAGGCGGAGACCGTGGCCCGGATCACCGGCCACTGGGCTCTGGCCGATGACTCGGGCCTGGCGGTGGATGCCCTTGACGGTGCCCCAGGCGTGTACTCGGCCCGCTATGCCCAGGGCGATGAGCAGCGCATGGCCCGTCTGCTCAAGGAACTGGGGGACACCCCCTACCGCAGCGCGGCCCTGATCAGTGCCCTGGCCCTGGCCGACCCAGGCGGCACCACCGTGCTCGAGGCGGAGGGGATCTGCCGGGGGGAGATCCTGCGCCAGCCCGTGGCCGCCCCCGGCTACGGCTATAATCGTCTGCTGCATGTGCGCGAAGCGGGCTGCACCCTCGCTGAACTACCTCCCCATCAGCTGGAGAAGCTCGGCAGCCGCGCCAAGGCTCTGCGCACCCTGGCGGTGGCTCTGCCGCGGGTGCTGGGGCTGAACGTGAACGGCCGGCCCTGAACGTTCTTCTCCGTCTCCCGAGGGAGTGTGAGATCGTCAGCGGTTGATGATCTCGATCGCCCGCATGGCGGCGGCGGCGGCTTCGTCGATGTCGCCCTCCCGGCCCGCCAGGGTGAGCCGCCCGTAGGCACCCACGGCCTTGACATCGACCACGGTGATGTTCGACGACTTCTCGGCCTCGTTGGCGGCGATCAGCACGTAGCCGGCCGGTTCGGTCTCGAGGATGAACATGCTCATGCCGGCCTGGATCATCGAGCCGCGCCGGTTCTGACGGTTGATCAGCACCGCATGGTCGGGGGTGATCGCCCGGATGATCTCGTCCCAGGTGACTTCGCAGCGGCCACGCCGTTCCACCGTGGTGCCCATCGCGTCCACCACGGCCTGGCCGGAGAGCAGCACGCTGCTCTGATCCCGGTGGTACAGGGCGAGGCTCCCGAAGGCCCGCTCCACCACTTTCTGGCCGAGGCGAACGGTGCTGGCCTTGAGGGCGATGTCGGTGAGGCGGTGCACGGCCATGCCCGGCGCCACCTCCAGCCAGAGGCAGGCATCGCCGGGAATGGGCAGGAAGCCCTGCGACACCGTGCCCATGTAGGCGGCCAGCTGGGGCTGCAATGAGTCGAGAAAGACGTAGGCGCGCAGCTCGATGGCCTGACGCGGTTGCACCGCGGGGCTGTGGCTGCCTGTGAGGCGAACCTGACGACCTCGGCCTGAATCGTTCGGCGGGCGGGAATCCATCCGTGACGAACGGGGCATCAAGCAGACCTGTGGGATGGGTGGCGCGATGGCCTGAAAGAGCCGGCCTGAACGAGCCGGCCGAATCCCCAGGGGACTGGGTTCTCGAGGAAGCAGGGGGATCCTACCCTTCGGCCCCTTCCGGTTTCCTGCTGAAACGAGGCCAGCCCCTTGCGCGCACCGGCACAGCCGATACCTTCGCCTCAAGACCCTTGAGAATCACCGCCGTGGCTCCGAAATCCAGCAGCACGGTGAACCCCACCACCACCTTCTCCGAGTGGATCAGCGGTGCGATCGAGCAGGGTGTCAAACCCGAGCAGGCCCTGGCCGTGGTGGGACTGGGTCTGATGCGCGGCATGGCCAGCACGGGCGCCGAGCTGCCTCTGCTCGAACTCGATGCGGAAGTCGAGGGATCCGCCACCGTGTCGACTCTGAAGGGCCGTCTCGAGGCGATCTCCCTGGCCGTCCAGACCGGCGCTCCTCTCACCACCCAGGAGGTGACCCTGCTGCTGGGGGCCCGGCCCGGCACCGCCGTGGTGCGCCGGGCCGGCCTCACCGCCCAGCGCCTGAGCCGCAATGTCTGGCAGCTCAGCCGTTCGAGTGATGAGCGCTCCACTCCCTCGGTGGGATTCAGCGATGGTTTCCGTCGCCGCCTCTGAGCTCTCCTGCGGCCCCGGCGTGTTGCGTTTGGTCTCCGGCGCTGGCTTGGCCTGAGTCAGCAGGGCTAGCTATGGAATGACCGGCGACCCCTCCACCCCGTCGGCCCCTGAGCCGCCTGCGCCCCCCCAGGTTGCATGGCTGGCTCCGGAAAAGCCCCCGCGTGTTCACCGGGGGCTTTTCTGTGGGCGCCACACTGGTTCTGCCCGTCCGCGCCCCCGTCGCGATGTCGTCCGCGCCCCTGTTTCATCTGGCCTTCCCCGTTGTCGACCTGGAGGCCACCGAACACTGGTACGTGCAGGGTCTGGGTTGCCGGCGCGGCCGCCGCAGCGCCGAGGCTCTTGTGCTCGAGCTGGGCGGTCATCAGTTGGTGGCCCATCTGGAGCCTGGGGAGCCCCAGACCCAGAAGGGCATCTACCCCCGCCATTTCGGTCTGGTGTTCGCCAGTTCCGAGGAGCTGGACGCCCTCGAGCAGCGGGCCCGCGCTCAGGGCCTGCGGCTGGAGGGTGAGCCGCGCCTGCGTTTTTCAGGCACCCCCCTCGAGCACCGCAGTCTGTTTCTGATCGATCCCTCGGGCAATTGGCTGGAGTTCAAGCACTACAGCAACCCCGAGGCGATCACCGGACTGGAGTCCTGTCAACAGGTGGGTGAGCGGCACCGGCAGCTCCCCCCAGGCGGCGGTGATCAGAAATCCACCGGCGGGTAGATCGACATCCTGGCAATGCCGACCTGCTGGGCAACGGGATTCGGCCCGGCCGGGAAGGCCACCACCGAAAACTGATAGACATCGGCGCTGGAAGGGTTGCTCCAGGGCCGCAGCGCCACTGTCACGGTCTGCCCTGGAGCGGGCGGCGACGGGAAGGTGATGCGAAACAGCCGACTGGCGTCGTTGAAGCTGGCCTGGACCGGCACCGGCGGGCCTTCCCGCCTGGGCTGGCCCAGGAAGGCGCGGGTGCGGGAGTCGTCGAAGGAGAAGCGCCAGTCGGCTCCCGAGATCTGACGGATCTCGAGCGCCCCCAGCCCCGCACCGGCCTCCTCGGGCATCTCGATCGTGACGTAGTACTCGCCGCCGCGATAAAAGACGGTCGAGTAGTAGGTGCGCCAGCGCAGTTTCCAGGGGGCACGCAGGAACTGGGTCTGGCCGGCCTGCTCATCGCCCATGGCCGCAGCAGGTGCCACCAGGCCTGTCCCTGTGATCATCAGGCTCAAGCCGATGGCGGCCAGGGGCGCGAGCAGTCGCGTGCTGTTGAGGCGATGGTGATTCATGGCGGGTCAACGGCTGAGGACGGCTCGATCCAGCGCTTCTCCCAGCGTGAGAGCAGCTTCGGCAGCACCAGGATCACCACCACCAGCACCAGCGCACCCAGGCCGAACTCGACCACACCCCGAAGCATCCGCTCCATAGGGATCCAGCGGCCCCCCAGCCAGGCCAGGCTGACCATGGAGCTGGCCCAGAGCATCGCCCCCAGCAGGTTGCACACGACGAAACGGCGGTAGGGCATTGCCACGGCGCCTGCCATGGGTCCGGCCAACACCCTCAGAACCGCCACGAAGCGTCCCAGCAGCACCGAGAGCTCAGCATGGCGCAGGAACCGTTGACGGAGTTTCTCGACTTGCTCGGGTTTCTGGCCCAGCAGGGCACCAGCGCGCTGCACCAGACCCCAGCCGGCCCGACGCCCCACCAGATAGCCCAGGTTGTCACCCAGCACGGCTCCGCCGGTGGCGGCTGTGATCACACCCAGCAGGTTGAGCTGACCGCTGCCGGCGGCGTAGCCCCCCAGCAGCGTGAGCGTTTCACCCGGCAGGGGCAGGCCTGCATTCTCCAGCAGCATCGCCAGGAACACCACCAGGTAACCCCAGTGGGCGAGGAGCTTCTGCAGTTGCTCCAGGCTGATCAGGTCACTCCATGGTGTGCTCATGGGGTGATCGCTGCCGGGGCGCGATCCAGTCCGAGGAATGGTCTGGGATCCTGGTCGCGGCGGTGCTGCCGAGGCAGAGCCGACATGGCCTCCTTCGGGCCCTCGGCCGCCCCGATGGCGGCTCCGAGGGCCTGGCGCAGCCGACGGGCGGCGTGCAGAGGCATGTCGCGGGGCACACTGATGCGATCGCGCAGATAGCGCAGGCCCGGGGCGGATCCTGCCGGTGGCTGGGGCAGAGATGAACCCACCAGGGTGCTCAGGGCGCAACGCAGGGCCCGGTCAAAGCGCTCCGGTTCGTCGGGGTTGACCGCTGCGATCGTCTGGCGGTGCTTCAGCACTCGCGCCAGGGCGACCAGAGCTGATCCCTCAGGCTCCGGCTGGGAGGTTTCCGGATCCGGGCTGGCCACGGGCCAGGGCCCTTCATCCACGCGCCGCTGGGCGGCTTGCTGTTCCGGTGTGACCCAGTCGTGGCAGCCACCCATCTGGGGCGGGAGGTCGTGGGCATGGGTGTGGAAGTCGCTCTGGGTGCCCAGGTAGGTGGGACGGGTTTCCATCGCCTCGAACCAGGCCGCGATGGCGGGGTGACGGGAGCGCAGGGGATAGCCCTTGTAATAGAAGAGGCTGGCACTCATGCGCTCGATGTAGGGAGTGATCACCACATCGGCGCTGCTGAACGTCTCCAGCAGATAGGGGCCGGGGCTGGAGCTCAGGACCTCATCCACCGCCGCGGCCACCCGATCGAACTGAGCGGCGGCGCGCTCCTCCTGGGCCGGGCTTAATCCGGGGCTGCACAGCCACTGGCACCAGGCGCGGAACAGCAGCCGCTCCAGTTGGCGCAAGGGCAGCACCGCCGGGTCGGTCATGCCGCGGTTCAGGGGACCGAAGGCTCGCTCCAGGGCCAGAAGGATGTCGTCGCTCTCGGTGATCAGCCGGCCATCGAGCTGAAGGGCCGGCAGCATGCCGGAGGGCACCAGCTGGCGGAACCAGCGTTCCTTCTCCCCGTAGCAGAACATCGTGACCTTGCGGATCCGGTAGGGGATCTGCTTCTCCTCCAGCCACAGCCACACCTTCTGGCAGTAGGGGCACCAGGCATGGTGGTCGCGGAAGAGGGTGACCCTCACCTCCTCTTCGCTGGCCCCGAAGAGTCGCAGCAGGGCCTGGGCGTTGGCAGGGCCGTTGACCCGGTCGGGTTCGGCCGGGGCCAGCGCCGCCAGCTCCTCCCAGCCCAGCGGCTCAGTCGTTTCGATCACACCGGACCACCCGTTTCCAGCCATTGAAGCCAGGCTAGGAGCCTGACGACCGGCCTCTCGCGCTGTGGTGGCCCTGATTCCTAGCGTTTGACCTGGACGCTTTCCCCTCCATGTTCGACGCTTTCACCAAAGTTGTTGCTCAGGCTGATGCCCGCGGCGAGTTCCTCAGCTCCGCTCAGCTCGATGCCCTCGGCGCGATCGTCTCCGGCGGCAACAAGCGGATGGATGCCGTCAACCGCATCACCTCCAACGCCTCCAAGATCGTCACCAACGCGGCCCGCGATCTGTTCGATCAGCAGCCGGCCCTGATCGCCCCCGGCGGCAACGCCTACACCCATCGCCGCATGGCTGCCTGCCTGCGCGACATGGAGATCATCCTCCGCTACGTCACCTACGCCATCTTCACCGGCGATGCTTCCGTCCTGGAGGATCGCTGCCTCAACGGCCTGCGTGAAACCTATCTCGCCCTCGGCGTCCCCGGCGCTTCCGTGGCTGAAGGGGTCCGCAAGATGAAGGACGCCGCCATGGCTCTCGTCAACGACCGCAACGGCATCACCCCCGGTGACTGCTCCGCCCTCGCCTCCGAGATCGGCACCTACTTCGATCGTGCTGCCGCCGCCGTCGGCTGAGCCGCCGCAACGGCTGCAGCGGCTCAGCGAAGCGTGGGTGGCGCCTCTGTCCTCTGGTTCCTTCCACGCTCCGTCTCGTCGGGCTTCGTGCCCCGGCGGCGTTCAATCCAGCTGCCGTTCCCGTCTCCGCCGGACCTTGCGGGCCTCCTCCGCCAGCAGCAGTGCGAGGGGAGCGCCCTTGGTGATGGCCATCAGGGTCACCGGCTCCGGTCAGCCCTCCTCCTCGGTCCAGTCGAGCAGAACGGTCATCAGCCGCCGCTTCGAGTCGAACGGAATCTCCCGCTGCAGCGGCAGCCGCGTCGGCAGTGTGCTCAGCTCCAGACCGGCACCGGCGGCCGCCAGCAGCAACAGCCGGGCGCTGGGGTGATCGGTGGCCGCCTCCTCTGGCAGGGCGCCTGCGCCGGGCAGCCAGAGGCTCTCCACCACCATGCGGTTGCACGTGAGCGTGCCGGTCTTGTCGGTGCAGATCACGGCGACGGCCCCCAGGGTTTCCACCGCTGAGAGGCACCGCACCAGCATGTTATGCCGCGCCATGCGCTGCACCGAGAGGGCGAGAGCCAGGGTGACCGTGGGCAGCAGACCCTCCGGCACGTTGGCCACGATGATGCCGATCGCGAACACGAGGCTCTCGCGCAGATCGAGTCCCACGAAGAACAGGCTGGCGGCGAAGGCCAGCAGACCGGCTCACCTGCCGCTCGAGGGTGCTCACGGAGCGATGGGTTCCTGCGGTGAGCCGAGCCACCTGGCCGAATTCCGTTTCGGAGCCGGTGGCGTACACCACCGCCTCGCCCCGGCCGGCGGCCACGCTGGTGCCGGCTCTGGCAGCAGGTTGGCCCGCTCGCTCGGGTGCACTCGCTCCTCCTGGGGCTGCTCCCCGTGCCGGCTGAGGACCCTGCCGGAGCGCAGAGGCAGCACTGGCCGGCGTTCCTGGGAGTCGGGCTGCCGGGAGACGGGCAGCGATTCGCCGGTGAGCACCGACAGGTCGAGGTAGAGCTGACTGGCCGCGATCAGGCGGCAGTCGGCGGGCACCTGATCCCCCTCCTCCAGCTGCAGGTGATCGCCCGGCACCAGCCCCTCGGCGGGGCGGTTCTGCCAGAAGGCAAAGAGGGTATTGATCAGGATCACGCTCCAGATCGCCCAGCCCAGCGCCGGCGTGCGGGCCGCGAAGGCCATCGCGCCCGCAGCCCACAGCAGCAGCGCCATCATGTGGACCAGCAGGTGGGTGAAACGCTCCAGGCGTTGGGCGGCTTCGCGGCTCGTCAGTCCCTCCGGTCGGCTCTGGAGGGCCGCAGCCACCAGATCGAGGGGCAGCGACCTGATCGGATGGGCGGGAGAGATCAGCACGGCGGAGGCTGGGAGCTGTCGTCCGGACCTTACCCAGCCCTCCCGCGGCGCGCTCTCGCCGGATCAGGTGACGGACCGCACCCCAGTTCAGAGCAAAAAAGCGCAAGACTCAAATGGCACCGGCGAGCGAAGGGCTGTTTCCGCAGTTCCCCGCAGCACGGGAACGGTGCAGCAAAAAGCCCTGGACAACCAGGGCCTTTCTGCTCAGGCTCGGTTCGGTGTCAGTCACATCCGGCCACAGCTGTGGCCACCCGGAACACACCTGAGCCACAGGTCAACGCCATCGTTGGCCCGTGCCATTCCACCTTCCCCGCCACCCTTCGCCACGTCCGCCCTGGTGGCTCATCGCCGGGGTGCTGATGACGCTCTGCCTGAGCGGATCGGGCTGGCTCAGCTGGCAGCATCCCCAGCGCCCGTCACGCCAGGCCGCCCAGTGCACAAGCGCAGGTTGCCCCGATCCATCCGCCCTAGGTTGAGCGCAGCCGCGCCACATCGCTTGACCGTTCTGCGCACCCTGCTCACGGCCACCGCTGCGGTGGTTCTCTCCGCCACCGCGGCGTTCGCCGCACCGGCCGCGTCCCTGCTCAAGGGACTGAAGCTGCCGGTCCCAAGCGGTCTGCCCAGCCTGTTCGCCGCCAATGCCGTGGGTCAGATCAGCCTCAACGGCCAGCTGGGCGGCACACCCGAGGGCCTGCTCGCCAAGCTGCGCACGTCCCTCACCAGCCAGGGTTACAGCGAGCGCACCATCAACACCGTTTCGGGCCCGTGGGGCTTGAATCTGGTCTTCGATCCACCGGCTGGCATCAGCGTCGACGGCACCCCTGCCGGCAAGACCGCCGTGCTGGTGCTTCAGGCCACGGCGCTCGCTCCTGGCAAGCTCAATCTCAATGTGCGCTACGAAGCGCTCTGAGGGGTCCCTTAGGCTGAAAGCCCTCTGCTGGAACGGGTTTGCAGGACGCCCCCTCGATGGAGATGCTGAGCCTGTTTCCCCGCTATGTGCTCAAGGGGCACCTGCCGGACGCTCTGCTCACCCAGCTGATCACCCTGGCGGGCCAGGTGCTTGCCGATCCGGACACCTCCCCGGATGCCTCGGTCAAGCTGGCCGGTCAGCTGGATCAGCAGCGGGAGCTGGCTCCCCAGCACCCGGCTGTGACCAGCCTGGCCAGCACGGTGATCCTGCCGGGCTGTGACCACTGGATCCGCCATGTGATCGAGCGGCAGCCCCCCCAGGGCCGCGGGCCCTGGCTTCCCGGACGCTACGGCCTGCAGCTGGTGGATGTCTGGCTGAATGCCCAGAGAGCCGGCGATTACAACCCGGTCCACACCCATGGGGGCAGCTTCTCCGGGGTGGTGTTCCTGAAGGTGCCAGCCCAGATCCGTCCGGACAGCTTCGACGGCCAGCTCTGCTTCCATGGCCCGGAGGAGTGGCACATCCAGAGCTTCCACACCGGCATGGTCCACTACGCCCATCCAGTGCCGGGTGATTTCTATGTGTTTCCCGCCTGGCAGCCCCATTCGGTGCCGCCGTTCAGGGGGGAGGGGGAACGCTGGTCCCTGGCGTTCAACGTGATCGCCGTGCCGCAGCCGGCTGCGCTGCGTCCCCCCGCGGCCACGTCCAACGCCAACGTGAATCTTTCGCTCTCGAGCCGCCGGCCCAAGCCCGGCGGCTTCTCCTGAACGTGACCGGCTCTTGGCTCAGGCCATCCCTGGCCCTCCTGATCCCCAGGGGACAGCGGACGGCACGGCCCGGACTCCGGCTGCTGGCCTTCCTGGTGGCGCTGCTCCTGCCGGTGTTGTTCGCCTCAGACGGGCTGGCGGTTGGGCGTCAGGGACTCGATGGCAGGGCGGGCACTCAGCGCCTGGTCACCCACACGATCGCGATCGAGAGCCAGCCCTTCCACGGCGACCTGCTGCGAACCTCCCAGCGCTGGCACGAGGCTCCCATTGCTCAGGTGGTGGGCGAGAGCCCGCAGGACACCCTGCTGAATTTCTATGTCGTGATGGCCAAGGTCTACGACATGCTTCAGGACCTGGTGGCCGACCCCACGGCCGAGCCTGGCCTGTTCTGGTCGGCCTCCACCCTCGAGCGTGCCCGGGAAGCCAACGACTATCTCCAGGAGGCCATCACGGCGCTGGATGTTCAGGCCTTGCCCCAGAGCATCCGCAGCGACCTGGCGATGGAATATGCGTTGAAACTCAAGAAGCTGCTGGATTACAGCTTCATCCATGCACCGGACCTGTTCCAGATTCCTGATCGTGATGCGATGGTGCGGCTGTCGGAGCGCCAGTCCAACGGTGCCGGCTACTGGCGGATTCCGGGAACCTCGATTGCCCTGACCGATCAGATCGCAGGTTCGGTTGATCCTCACAACTACTACTTCTCTGCAGAGACGATTGCCGAGATCCCCTCTCTCTACGAGAAGATCAAAGACTTCAGGGCACCTCGAATAATCAGCACAAATAGGAAATCTTGCGGACATAAAAATGCCGCCATGGAGGCGGCTACGCAAGAAAGCATTATATCAACTATTGACGAGTTTCACTGAACCGTATCACTTCTATGAGTGACTCATGCAACCACTACTACGTGGGCAGAGCGCTGGAGATAGCGCAGTAAATTAAATGTTAGGTTCTTGAGACCCCACCAAGCCTCGTTCCTTTCTAGCCCAATCTTTCTTGTCAGCTTTCCACCCATGGACATGGTCATGCAGCCAAAGACATGCTCGACACAAGCTCTGATCGACGACTTAAGACGATTTAATTCCTTGGCTGCGTCGCTAAGCGGATGATTGCGAGCGCCTTTTTCGTGGATCAGGCTTTCGAAGCCACCGAGACTCAGAAGAGCATCAAAGCATTCGCCGGAATATGCTGAGTCTGCCCAGACATAGTCATGCTCGTTTTCTGGATCAAGCAGAAGTGGAAGCATCTGGCTGTCGTGGATATTGGCAGGAGTGACAGCATATCGGCGTATGAATCCATGGTCGACATCGATGCAAATACTGTTCTTGTAACCGTAGTAACTGAGGCCGTTCTTTTGTGTCCAGCGAGCGTCTAAATCCTTTTGCTGCAAGCGGTCTAGGTTTTCATCCCAGCCCTCTGGCAGCCTTCCGGCTTTGATTTCCTTGTTCTCCTCGCGGGTATTGCGTTGCTTGGGAACAGGGACGAGAGTCGCGTCAATGATCTGACCACCCCGGGCTTGGAGACCCTGAGAGCGCAGGTATTCCTCAAACATCTCAAAGAGTTCCTCGATAACTCCCGCCTTGCGCAGTCGCTCTCTGAAGAAGGCGACTGTGGTGGCATCTGGTATGTCATTCATCACCCCAAGACCAACAAACCCCTCGAAGGAGCGACGGTCATTTACTTGGAATTCGATCTCTTCATCACTTAAATTAAATAGCTGCTGGAGCACCAGCATCTTGAAAAGAATCAGTGGGTCGATTCTCTTGCGTCCAGCATTGCTTTTGCGCTCCTGGCTATAGCCCTTGTCAAGCAAAGGGCGGAAAGATTCCCAGGGAATCGATTCTGCGAGACGGATCAGAACCGGCTTCTTCTCTTGGAGCTTTGCAACTCTTTGTTGTTCGTCCCAGAAACCTCGCTGGCCCATAGAAAGTATGTAATCGGTATGGCCTAGTATAATCTAAATCCGGACGTTATCAAGCGGTCTTACGATTTTTCGAGGTGCCCTTCAAAGCACCAGTCGGTGAGTTCTTCACACCGGACTTTTACCGTAGTTTTGCCACAACTCCGGGTTATATCCTGCCGCCCAAGTGGTATCTGATGGCTGGCGTCCCCGGCAGTGGTGTAATTCCCCCGGCACCCCCACCCCGGCGTAGCCGGGGTGGGCCGCGCACCTCAGGCGGCTGGCCCAGCGGCTGGCGTTGCAAGGGGTGGGCA
>NZ_JAYGIA010000120.1:0-12358 GCF_034931165.1 Synechococcus sp. BA-124 BA4
ACCCGCACCTCGGCGGGGTGCTCGATCTGCGCGCCCGCGCCCATGCCGCCGGCGGCGCTCCCTGGCTGCGCATCGGGGCGTGGACGCACCTGAACTGGGCCGGGGGCCTCGATCGCCTGCAGCTGGCCTTCTTCGACCGGCACCTGCGCGACCGGGAGGGACTGGAGGCCCATCCCCGCGAGGCGCTGGCTGATCTGGGCTCAGGCTCCTGGCGGGGCCTGGCCGATGGCGGCAGCGAGGGGCCGCGCTGGGCCCTGCGCAGCGACGGACTGGCCGCGATCGATCCGGGCGAGGGCCGCCTGCTCCTGGACGGGGACGGTGGCGGAGGCCTCTCCCTGGTGCACGATCCCTGGCGGCCCGCCCCCGGACGGGGAGGCCATCTGGGCCTGGATGCCGGCCTGGTGGACCGCACTGATCTCGACGCCCGCGCCGATGTGGCCTGCTTCACCGCTCCGCCCCTGGCGGGCCCGCTGCAGCTGGTGGGGCGTCCGGAACTGGAGCTGGAGGTCAGCTGTGACCAGGACGGCTTCGATCTCTGCGGGGCCCTCTCGGTGATCCGCCGAGGGACGGTCTGGCAGCTGAGCACCGGGGTGCTCCGGTCGCTGGGGCCCCACTGCCGCCGCCGGCAGCGGCGGCGGCTGAGGCTGCAGCCCCTGGTGACGACCCTGGCGGCCGGGGAGCAGCTGCGCCTGTCGCTGGCGGCCTCGGCCTGGCCCCAGGTGACCGTCAACCCCGGCAGCGGCGAGTCCCTCCTGGGCCCCGTGGGCCCGGGCCACCGGGTGATCACCCTGGAGCTGCAGCTGAACGGAGCCTGCCTGCGCCTGCTGCCGCTTGATTCTCGGGCAGACTGACGCCAGCACACTGCCCGCCCTTCCGTGAACCTGCGCGTCCCTCTGCTGGCGATGGCCCTGGCCTGTGGACTGCATGGCGGTCAGGCCCTGGCCACCTCCGCGCTGCAGCCGGCCGAGGCCCGAGCCGCCGGGCAGGTGTTGCTCGATGCCCTCAAGCGGCAGGACAGCCAGGCCGTGTTTGACCGACTGGCCCCTGATCTGCAGAAGCTGACCACGGTGGAGCGGGTGCGTCAGCGCCTGCAGGAGCAGGGGACCATCCTCGGCAGCCGCATCACCGGCGTCTCGACGGGGGTGGATGACAGCACGGTGGACGTGGAGTTGAAAGGCACTGGCGGCAGCCGTCCGCTGGTGCTGGTGCTCGATGGCCGCGGGCGTGTGCTGGGCTGGGAGCTGGATCAGAAGGACAGGCCGATCAAGCAGATCGCCACCAAGTTCATCACCTCCCTCAGCCAGGGCCGGGTGGTGGATGCCCGCAGCCTGCTGATCCGCGATCTCCAGGACGAGATCACACCCCAGGATCTGCTCAACCGCTGGAAGGATCTCGAGAAACTCACCGGGTCCTTCCAGCGCCTGCGCGGCACCGTGGTGGCCAGTGAAGGGGGACCCCAGCAACTGGTGCTCGTCACCACCGAGTTCCAGCGGGTCACTGACAACCTGTTCGTGATCTTCGACGACCAGGGTCACATCATCGGCGTCGACTTCCCCGAGGATCCGGCCCGGCCCGGCTCCCCCCTGCCCTGAGCGCGGGGGCCTGAGGAACTGCGGGCCTAAGCTCCCCTTCCGTCCGCTCATGCTCGATGCCCCCCTCCAGCCTCGAATGGATGGTCCAAGACGGCCAGAGGCTTCAGGAGTGCCGGCACGATCATCCTTTTGCCGTGCTGGGGCCCCAGCCCCACGGTGATGGCTGGGTGGTGAGGGCCTGGATGCCGGAGGCGAGCCAGGTGGATCTGCTGCTCCACGGCCGCACCCTGCCGATGGCCACGCCGCACCATCCCTGGGTGTTCGAGGTGGAGCTGAGCGAAGACCCGGGCCGCCGCTACGAGTACCGGGTGCAGCGCGGAGGCATCGAGCACCAGCAGCACGATCCGTGGGCCTTCCGCGAGGAGTGGATGGGCGAACTCGACCGCCATCTGTTCGCGGAGGGCAACCACCATCACATCTGGCGCCGTCTCGGTGCGCACCCCTGCGAGCGCGATGGCATCGCCGGCGTGCAGTTCGCCCTCTGGGCCCCCAATGCCCGCAGTGTGGCCCTGCTGGCTGAATGCAACAGCTGGGATGGCCGCCATCACCCGATGCAGCTGCGCATCGGCGGGATCTGGGAACTGTTCGTGCCCGGCCTGAAACCGGGAGATCTCTATAAGTACGAGGTGCGCTCCCCCGAGGGGCATTGCTATGTGAAGGCCGATCCCTACGGCTTCCAGCACGAGGTCCGCCCCCGGCAGGGTTCGGTGGTCTCCCAGCTGGGCCAGTACCGCTGGAGTGATCAGGCTTGGCTGGCCGAGCGCGACGGCCGCGATCCTCTCAACCAGCCGATCGCTGTGTACGAACTGCATCTGGGCAGCTGGATGCACGGCCCTGCCGATGAGCCCTTCCTGGAGGCCGACGGCAGCCCGCGGCCACCCGTGGCGGCGGCGGATCTCAAGCCCGGCGCACGCCTGCTCACCTACCCCGAGCTGGCCGACCGGCTGATCCCCTACGTGAAGGAGCGCGGGTTCACCCACCTGGAGCTGATGCCGGTCGCCGAGCATCCCTTCGACGGTTCCTGGGGCTATCAGGTGACGGGCTTCTACGCCCCCACCAGCCGCTTCGGTCCACCCGATGAATTCCGGGCCTTCGTGGATCGCTGTCATGCCGAAGGGATCGGGGTGATCCTCGACTGGGTGCCCGGCCACTTCCCCAAGGATGCCCATGGCCTGGCCTTCTTCGATGGCTGCCACCTCTATGAGCACGCCGATTCCCGCATCGGCGAGCACAAGGAGTGGGGCACGCTGATCTTCAACTACAGCCGCAACGAGGTGCGCAACTTCCTGGTGGCGAACCTGGTGTACTGGTTCGAGGAGTTCCACATCGACGGCATCCGGGTGGATGCGGTGGCCTCGATGCTCTACCGCGACTACCTGCGTCCCGATGGCGAATGGCTGCCGAACGAGCACGGGGGGCGGGAGAACCTGGAAGCCGTGCGCTTCCTGCAGCAGGCCAATTCGGTGCTGTTCCACCACTTCCCCGGTGCCCTCTCGATCGCGGAGGAATCCACCACCTGGCCGATGGTGACCAAGCCCACCGACATGGGTGGCCTCGGGTTCAACCTCAAGTGGAACATGGGCTGGATGCACGACATGCTCGATTACTTCGAGCTGGATCCCTGGTTCCGCCAGTTCCACCAGAACAATGTCACGTTCTCGATCATGTACCACTACACCGAGAACTTCATGCTGGCGCTCAGCCACGATGAAGTGGTGCATGGCAAGAGCCATCTGCTGCACAAGATGCCGGGTGACGACTGGCAGAAGTTCGCCAATGTGCGCGCCCTGCTGGCCTACATGTGGACCCACCCGGGCAAGAAGACCATCTTCATGGGCATGGAGTTCGGGCAGCGCTCCGAATGGAACGTCTGGGGCGACCTGCAGTGGGACCTGCTGCAGTACGAGGCCCATCAGGGGCTGCGCAACCTGGTCGACGATCTCAACCGCTTCTACCGCGAGGAGCCGGCCCTCTGGAGGGAGGATTTCGACCACTACGGCTTCCAGTGGATCGACTGCAGCGACAGCCGTCATTCGGTGATCAGCTTCATGCGCCGCGAGAGCCTCACGGGCCGCTGGGTGGTGGTGGTGGCCAACTTCACCCCCCAGAGCCACTCCCACTACCGGGTGGGGGTGCCGAAGGAGGGCTACTACGCCGAGGCCTTCAACACCGACAGCAGCCGCTACGGCGGCAGCAATCTCGGCAATCTCGGGGGCAAATTCAGCGACGAGTGGCCGCTGCATGGCTATGAGCAGTCGCTCGACCTCTGCCTGCCGCCCCTGAGCGTGCTGGTGCTGCAGCACGACCCGGTGCGCAGCCAGACCCTCTGTGACGAAGCCACCGAAGCCGGTGGTGCCGTCGGGTAGGTTCGCCCCTGGCATTCTCTTCACCCATGGCCGACTCGCTCCCCCTGCTGATGCGCGCCGCCCGAGGTGAGCAGGTGGAGCGGCCACCGGTCTGGATGATGCGCCAGGCCGGGCGCTACATGAAGGTCTACCGCGACCTGCGCGACCGTCATCCGGGCTTCCGGGAACGCTCGGAGCAGCCCGATCTTTCCTATGAGATCTCGATGCAGCCGTATCGGGCCTTTCAGCCCGACGGGGTGATTCTCTTCTCCGACATCCTCACGCCGCTGCCGGGGATGGGGATCGATTTCGACATCATCGAGAGCAAGGGTCCGATCATCGATCCGCCGATCCGCAGCCTCGCCCAGGTGGAGGCGCTCAGGCCCCTGGATGCCGCGGCGTCGCTGCCGTTCGTGGGCGAGGTGCTGGGCCGGCTGCGCCAGAGTGTGGGCAACGAGGCGGCGGTGCTCGGCTTCGTGGGGGCTCCCTGGACCCTGGCCGCCTATGCGGTGGAGGGCAGAAGCAGCAAGAACTACGCCGTGATCAAGGCGATGGCCTTCCAGGAGCCGGCGCTGCTGCACCGTCTGCTGGGTCTGCTGGCCGATTCGATCGCCGCCTACGTGAGCTATCAGATCGAGAGCGGTGCCCAGGTGGTGCAGCTGTTCGATTCCTGGGCGGGTCAGCTCAGCCCGATCGACTACGACATGTTCGCGGCTCCGTATCAGAAACGGGTGGTGGATCAGGTCAAGGCGAAGCACCCGGACACCCCCCTGATTCTCTACATCTCCGGCAGCGCCGGTGTGCTGGAGCGGATGGCCACCACCGGCGTCGATTTCATCTCGCTCGACTGGACCGTGGACATGGCCGACGGCTGCGCCCGCCTGCCGCAGCACCTCGGTGTGCAGGGCAATGTGGATCCAGGCCTGCTCTTCGGCACACCGGAGGCGATCCGGGCACGGATCGTCGACACCGTGCTCAAGGCCCGGGGCCGCCGCCACATCCTCAACCTCGGCCATGGCATCCTGCCGGGCACGCCCGAGGAGAACGCCCGGGTGTTCTTCGAGGCCGGCAAGTCGGTCAACGAGCTGCTGGGGGCAGCCGTTTGAGTGGCGCCAGCGGGCCCGCCCGGATTCTGATCACGGGAGCGAGCGGCTGCGTCGGCCAGGCCATCGCCGAGCAGTTGCTGACCAACTCCGACGCCGAGCTGCTGCTCTGGCTGCGGGATCCCGCCAAGCTCACCGCCGTGCCCCGGCAGCACCCCCGCATCACCCTGCTGGTGGGTGATCTGCGTGATCAGGAGCCCCACGCCGCCGCGATCGCCTCGGCCACCCGGGTGATCCACACCGCCACCGCCTGGGGTGACCCCGAGCGGGCTCAGCAGGTGAATGTGGTGGCGGTCAAGGAGCTGCTGGGCCGTCTCGATCCCGGGCGGCTGGAGGAGATCATCTATTTTTCCACCGCCAGCATTCTCGATCGGTCGTTGCGGCTGCTGCCGGAAGCGGCGGCCTACGGCACCGAGTACATCCAGACCAAGGCTCTCTGCCTCGAGCAGCTGGAGCGCCATCCCCTGGCCGAGCGGATCGTGGCGGTCTTCCCCACGCTGGTGTTCGGCGGTTCGGTGGCTCCCGGCGACCCCCTCCCCACCAGCTACCTCACGGCCGGCCTGAAGGAGGCGGTGCGCTGGCTGTGGCTGGCGAAGTGGCTGCGGGCGGAGGCGAGCTTCCACTTCATCCATGCCGTCGACATCGCCCTGGTCTGCGCCCACCTGGCCCTCAACCCCCATCAGGCCAATCCCGAGCCGGATCAGGGGCCGCTGCGCCGGCTGGTGCTGGGGCAGCCGGCCGTCACGGTCGACGACACCGTGAGCCGCCTCTGCCGCTGGCGGCGCAGCTGGCGGCCGCCGCTGGGGCTGTCACTGAACGGCTGGTGGATCGAGGCCCTGATCCGGGTGCTGCCGATCGAGGTGAACGCCTGGGACCGCTTCAGCATCCGCCAGCGCCATTTCATCCACGACCCGGTGAGCCCGCCGGAGCGCTTCGGTCTGGTGAGCCATGCCCCCAGCCTCGAGGCGGTGTTCGAGCTGGCGGGGCTGCCTCACCGCGGCGCCGTGTGACGACGCCATACAATTGCTTCAGTGTTAGGACTTGCTGATGATTCGAGGTCTGATGGCTTCCGCGGCTCGCCTTCTGAAGGCCGTCGCCTCCTCCGCCCTGGTCGGTGCTCTGCTGGTGCTGGTGCTGGTGAGCGTCAGCATCGTGCAGCCGGCCGAGGCCGCCACCGTTGAGGTCAAGCTCGGCACCGACGGCGGCATGCTGGCCTTCGAGCCCAGTGTGGTCACGATCAGCAAGGGCGACACGGTCCACTTCGTGAACAACAAGCTGGCCCCCCACAACGCCGTCTTCGATGGCCACGAGGAGCTCAGCCACACCACCCTGGCCTTCGCTCCCGGTGAGAGCTGGGATGAGACCTTCGAGCAGGCCGGCAGCTACGACTACTGGTGCGAGCCCCACCGCGGAGCCGGCATGGTCGGCAAGGTGATCGTCGAGTGAACCCCGTCGGGGCTCGGTAACGACATTGTTTCGATCCGTTCCCGCCGCCGGTTCCGATCCGGTGGCGGGACTCTATTTTTGACGGGTTGCCCGCTCCATTGCTCGCCTCCCTGATGCGTCGCCTGCTTTCATTCTTCGCCGTCTGCCTGGCACTGCTGCTGGGAGCCGCCCCCAGCTTTGCCGCCGACGCTGCCCACGGCGGCCAGCTCTTCTCCGCCAACTGCGCCGCCTGCCACATGGGCGGCGGCAATGTGGTGAACGCCGAGCGCACGCTCAAGGCCGACGCTCTCGAGGCCTATCTGGCCAACTACAGCAGTGACCATGAGGCGGCCATCGCCATGCAGGTCACCAACGGCAAGAACGCCATGCCCGCCTTCGCCGGCAAGCTCACCGACAGTGACATCGCCGATGTGGCCGCCTACGTCGAGGAAATGGCGGCCAAGGGCTGGGCCTGAGGTTCTGAGGCTCTGAGGCCCACGGTCTGAGGCCCCTTCATTGATCCAGACGCCGAGCGGCCTGCTCCTGCCACGGCGTCGGTCATCACCCACCACCCCTGCCAGGGGTGGTTTTTTTGTGCTTTGTGTGCAGTTCCTGGCCAGGCGGTGGTGGCGGAGCGATGGTGACCATGTCCGATGAAGCAGTGGGATGTCCCTGGACCATCTGCGGCGGCTGGTGGCCGACGCCGAGCGCCAACCCAGGCTCAGGGCCCTGCTGCGCCAGGGTGACCACGAGCAGCCCTGGCAGCGGCTGATCGAGCAGGCCAGGGCCCTGGGCTACGCGATCGAGTGGGCCGACCTGGAGCGCGCCAGTGCCGCGGAGGCGGCCTCCCGCTTCCTGGAGCGGTCGCGGATCGCCCCTGTGGCCGATCTGCTCAGCTCGGTGACCGGACGGAAGCCTCAGCTGAGCTCGCGGCGCCTGGCGAGCACGTCGAGGTAAAGGTCTTCGGGCACGTCGCGGATGTCGTACTCGCTGGGCAGCACCCCATGGGCGTGGCGGTGCACCACCAGCCAGCAGTTGCGCTCCGGATCCTTGCTGGTGCCCTCGAAATCACGGGATTCGTGCGCGAGTCGCAGCACCAGGGCATCCCTGTCCTCGTTGCTCATCCCTACCCTGGGCCCGTGGCCTGACGCCGCGTCATCATGGCAACTCCAGTTCTGAACGGACCGCTCGCCAGGTTCGGACCGCCGGCGAGCAGACCAAGCCTGGTGAGCCTCCTGGCCACTCTGCCCCTGATGCTCGGCGCTCCGGGTTCCGCCCAGCCCCAGCCCCTGGCGGTGCCGCCCCTGTCCAGTGCGCCCTGGGTGCCGGGGGCCTCCTGCCCGCTGCTGGTTCCCCTGAGCAACTCCGTGCTGCAGCCGCTGAGGATCGAGCCGCGGCAGGTGCCTCGCAAGAACGCCGGCGGCTGCCTGTCGGCAGCCGATGCCCTCTACAGCGCCGACGGCTGCCCGCTCAGGCTCTGCCCGCGGGCGGTGCCGAGCCTCGACCTCTGAAGCGCGGGCGCGGGTCGCGTCCTCCGCTCCCTCAGCGGCAGCCGAACACCGAGATGGTGTAGCTGAACCCCGTGGCGTTGGCGTTGTAGCCCGAGCCCACCTTGACGTTCACCTGGCTCACCAGTTTGCCGGAGGGGGGATAGAAGGGTCCGAACTGGCGGAACTGGCCGGGCCGGGCGTCGAGCGTTTCGTTCACCACCTGCAGGTTGGTGCCATCGCTGAACTTGAGATAGGCCTGGATGGGGTAGGGGCCGCGCTCGCTGGAGTTGGACTTGAAGTTCACCTTGTAACTGGAGAAGGCCCGGTTCACGGTGAAGTCGGTGTTGAAGTTGGTGCGGCCGAAGGGAAACACCAGGGGACCGTTCAGCTGGATCGACTTGCTGACGCTGGTGCCTCCCCCCACGGCCGGCAAGTAGGTGCAGCTGGCGGCCGCAGCGCCGGGGGCCAGGCCGGCTGACAGCAGGGTGAGGGCCGCGAGCGCGACGAGAGAACGGGTCCTGGGCATCGGGCGAGGGCGTGGCAAGGGCTCGACGTTACGAACCGGCCCGAGCCGCCGTTCGGTTGATTCGCCAAATGTTTCGGGCACCCCATCCTGTGCTGGTGGTGGGGTCGTTCATAGCCTTCCTTCAACGACCCATCCAAGCGGAGATCCTCCATGCACCCCACCGCCGAAGCGTTCACCGAGAAGGCCTGGGCCGCGATCGTGGCCTCGCAGCAGCTGGCCAAGCAGCGCCGGCAGCAACAGCTGGAGAGTGAGCATCTCTTCGCCAGCCTGATCAGCCAGCCCGGACTGGCCACCCGCATCCTCGAGAAGGCCGGCGTCGATGTGGCGGCCCTGAACCAGTCGGTGGAGTCGTACCTCGCGAGCCAGCCCAGCCTGGGCGCCGCGCCGGAGAACGTGTTCCTGGGCAAGGGCCTCAATGAGGTGCTCGATCAGGCCGAACAGCTGAAGGCGACCTATGGCGACAGCTTCATCTCGATCGAGCACCTGCTGCTGGCCCTGGCGATCGACGACCGCTGCGGCAAGCGGCTGCTCTCGCAGGCCGGCACCAACGCTGACAAACTCAAGGACGCCGTCCAAGCCGTGCGCGGCAATCAGACCGTGACCGATCAGAACCCCGAAGGCACCTACGAATCCCTCGAGAAGTACGGCCGCGATCTCACCCAGGCGGCCCGCGACGGCAAGCTGGATCCGGTGATCGGCCGCGACGAGGAGATCCGCCGCACGATCCAGATCCTCAGCCGCCGCACCAAGAACAACCCGGTGCTGATCGGTGAACCCGGCGTGGGCAAGACCGCGATCGTGGAGGGCCTGGCCCAGCGGATCGTCAACGGGGACGTGCCCCAGGCGCTGCAGAACCGCCAGCTGATCGCCCTCGACATGGGCGCGCTGATCGCCGGCGCCAAATATCGGGGCGAATTCGAGGAGCGGCTCAAGGCGGTGCTCAAGGAGGTGACCTCCAGCGAGGGGCAGATCGTGCTGTTCATCGATGAGATCCACACCGTGGTGGGGGCCGGCGCCGCCGGCGGCTCGATGGATGCCAGCAATCTGCTCAAGCCGATGCTGGCGCGAGGCGAACTGCGCTGCATCGGGGCCACCACCCTCGATGAGCACCGCCAGCACATCGAGAAGGATCCCGCCCTGGAGCGGCGCTTCCAGCAGGTGTTCGTGGATCAGCCCACCGTGGAGGACACGATCTCGATCCTGCGGGGTCTCAAGGAGCGCTATGAGGTGCACCACGGCGTGCGCATCGCCGACAACGCCCTGGTGGCGGCGGCGGTGCTCTCGAGCCGCTACATCGCCGATCGCTTCCTGCCCGACAAGGCGATCGATCTGATGGATGAATCGGCGGCGCGCCTGAAGATGGTGATCACCTCCAAGCCGGAGGCGATCGATGAACTCGACCGCCGCATCCTGCAGCTGGAGATGGAGAAACTCTCCCTGGGCCGCGAATCCGATGCCGCCAGCAAGGACCGCCTGGAGCGGCTGGAGAAGGAGCTGGCGGATCTGAGCGAGCAGCAGAGCACCCTCAATGCCCAGTGGCAGCAGGAGAAGGGGGCGATCGATCAGCTCAGCGCCATCAAGGAGGAGATCGAGCAGGTGCAGCTGCAGGTGGAGCAGGCCAAGCGTCAGTACGACCTCAACAAGGCCGCGGAACTGGAGTACGGCACCCTGGCGGACCTGCACAAGAAGCTGGCCGTCAAGGAAGCCGAACTGAACGCGGGTGATGGCGAGAAGACCCTGCTGCGCGAGGAGGTCACCGAAGACGACATCGCCGAGGTGATCGCCAAGTGGACCGGTATCCCCGTGTCACGGCTGGTGCAGAGCGAGATGGAGAAACTCCTGCATCTCGAAGATGAGCTGCACACCCGCGTGATCGGCCAGAGCCAGGCCGTGACGGCCGTGGCCGATGCGATCCAGCGCTCCCGTGCCGGCCTCTCCGACCCCAACCGCCCGATCGCCAGCTTCCTGTTCCTCGGCCCCACCGGCGTGGGCAAGACGGAGCTCTCCAAGGCCCTGGCCTCGCAGCTGTTCGACAGCGACGACGCCATGGTGCGCATCGACATGAGCGAGTACATGGAGAAGCACGCCGTGTCCCGCCTGATCGGAGCCCCTCCGGGCTACGTGGGCTACGAGGAGGGCGGCCAGCTCACCGAAGCGGTGCGGCGCCGGCCCTACGCCGTGATCCTGTTCGACGAGGTGGAGAAGGCCCACCCCGATGTCTTCAACGTGATGCTGCAGATCCTCGATGACGGCCGCGTCACCGATGGGCAGGGGCGCACGGTGGATTTCACCAACACGGTGCTGATCCTCACCAGCAACATCGGCAGCAGCTCGATCCTCGATCTGGCCGGTGATCCGGCCCGCCACGGCGAGATGGAGAAGCGGGTGAACGACGCCCTGCGCGCCCACTTCCGGCCCGAGTTCCTCAACCGCCTGGATGAAACGATCATCTTCCACAGCCTGCGGGCCGATGAGCTGCGCCGCATCGTGGTGCTCCAGGTGGAGCGGCTGCGCCGCCGCCTCAACGACCGCAAACTCGGGCTCGAACTCGAGGACGGCGCGCTCGACTGGCTGGCGACGGCGGGCTACGACCCGGTCTACGGCGCCCGGCCCCTGAAGCGGGCCATCCAGCGGGAGCTGGAAACGCCCATTGCCAAGGCGATCCTGGCCGGCAGCTTCCCGGAAGGCAGCACGATCGCCGTGGACGTGACCAGTGCCGGGGAGGGCCCACCCCGCCTGCGCTTCCAGCCGGCCAGCCGCCGTGAACTGGTGCTGGCGCACTCCTAGCGGGGGAAGGGAGGCCCGGCCCGGCTGCTGCGCCGACCCGCTGGGATTTCCCTTCCGGTGCTGGGCCAGAAAAAAACCCTGGAGCCGGGTAGCTCCAGGGTTGGTGCTGGCGTCAAGGGAACGGGGAGACGGAGATCCGTCAGCCTGGGGCCGGGGAATCAGCCCTGTCCGCCCGGGAAGAGGTCATCCAAGCGGTCCCGGAGATCACTGGCCGACGGCTGGTCGTCAAAGAGGCCAAGCAGGTCTGCAAAGGGATTCTCGGATTCGTCGCCACCGAAGACCACGGGAAACTGGCCGCGATCCTCGAAGAAGTCAACGATTTTGGAAATCGGCGGAAACTCGGAAGGGTGGGGCTCGGAAAGAAGAAAATCGACCCCTAGGGCAATGGAGGCATCCCCATTGGGGAAGAATTCGTTGGCCGCCGAGAGAATCTCCTGGGCCAGGGCCTTACGGATGACGAGATCATCATTCTCATCGACCCGGGCCTGCAGGAAATCGATGGAGTTAGCGAGTTTGTCGTCGAAAGGACCGAGTTGCTCCTTGAAGGAGGCCGGAGCATCCTCCAGGCGATCTTCCAGGCGATCCAGGAACTGGGTATAACCGCCGCTGACAGATAGGGTTGTAGGCATAGCTTCAGAGTGAGCCGGGGTTCAGGCGAAGTGGAGATCCTTGGGATGGATTTCCGATGTGGTCGAACTTTATCAGCCTTCAGGGCTTGTTCTTTTCCTCTCAGCGGAAGTCTCGCGGGATTGGACTTCAACCGGTATCGGAAACCACAAATTGATGGGGGCCTTTCTGATCTCGCGGCGAATCCGGTGTGTCCGATCCCTCAGAATTCCCCGTGAAATGTCTTGCTGCTTACCGATTTCTCTCAGATTCGGCAGCGCTCCACACATTCCTTGATGTTAACCAGATTCATACATCAGCACTGCTTATCAGCACTTCTTATCCAAGGGCTGTCCTGTCTGGCCGGGTGCTTCGGTCGTCTTCCCCTGACACGGGCATGCTGGGTCGCGGCGGGCGCCCCGGGCTGTGCTGGTGAACGATGAGCCGATGGCCGAGTCCGAGCCGCTGCTGGCCTGCCTCCGCA
>NZ_JAYGIA010000121.1:0-12336 GCF_034931165.1 Synechococcus sp. BA-124 BA4
CCCCACGGTGGTGCGGGGGCCACCGGCGCGGGCGACTGGGATGTTGAAGGACGCCCCGCGGCCCCCCAGGGAGATGGAGCTGAGGCCGCTCTTGCCGAAGTTGAGCCGCAGGGGGCCGAGGCGGGCGCTGCGGCGGAAGCGGAAGGGCATGGGTGTGGAGCCGATCGGAGGGAAGGAGGTCGGGTGATCGTGGCGGTTGTCGAATGTCCGTGATGAGGTGATTCGGTTGTATGGGCCCCCCAAGGCAACCACGGCTCGTTCAAACTCTTGCCACCAGACGTCGAAGACCGGAGCATGGCCGGAGGCTGGCTGTTCGTTCGCATAAACAGATCCCGATTCCACCCCATGGGTCTCGACAATGGCTGCCAGAAGGACATGACCTTGCGGGCTAGCTGTTCTGTCTCAGCAGGTTGTTCGGCTGACGATGGGGTGTGAGGTCGCCTCCCACTGGCCCGTCTGACGCCGATCAGTCGGGAACGCCTGATTCGTCGGCCTCTCAATGAGGGCGTGCAGCTCAAGACCCTTGCGGCACAAGCCGGGATCAGCCTGCGCTGCGCCTGCAAGTGGCTGGCCCGGTACCGCTCGATCGCGGCCTCGCGCTCTGGAGTCGACCGTTGAATCAGCAAGCCGTGGACTGGTGGATTTCTGGCGATCAGATCAGGATTTGAGGCGCTGATCAATACAGAGCACGAAGGCAGCGCCGCTGGCGTGCTCTAACCTCGTGGCCACGGTGCGGCAGCGCTGGCCGGTGGCCAGGCTGATGTAGGTGTCGGTGATGTGCTGATGGAGACCCGTGTCAATCAGGCTGAAGAAATACTCCTTGTTGGCGTGGTCGGTGCCCCGCGTGGCGGGTGTGAACAGGCGGTTCCTCGACGGGGGGAGACCCTGGCCCAGGTGCGTGTTGCTGATCTGCAGTCCGTCGCTATCGAGCACGTAGGCCGCTTCGATCATGGTGTTGGTGCCTACCCAGTTGGCAAGGGCGCCGTCGAGCAGTTGGGTAGGGATGTGACGTAGGCCTTCACACCCTGCGCGGGCCAGATTGATCAGATCGAGGCCCTCCATCTGGCGGGCCTGGATGGCGGCCACGGCTTTGCCCCGTTGCCGGCGGGCGGCTTCCATCAGCACGGGGTGCAGGGCCGCCAGGTGCAGGTCGGCCGCTGGCTTGGGGCGCGCAAAGTGATAGCCCTGGAAGAACTCTGCTCCGAGGGCGGCGCAGGTGTCCAGTTCTGCCTTGGTTTCCACCCCTTCAGCCAGCACCAGAGTGCCGATGGTCTTTCCAAGTAAGATCAGCGACTTCATCATTTCCTGCTTGACAAAGTCGCGGTCGACTCCGGCGATGAGGCTGCGGTCGAGCTTGATGATGTGGGGCCGCAATTCGGCGATGCGTGGCAGGTTGCTGTGGCCGGATCCCAAGTCGTCAATGGCGATCAGGAAACCCAATTCACGATGGCGCTCCACGAAGCGTTTCAGGGTCATCGTGTCCTGAACCTTGGTTTCGTTGAGCTCGATCACGATGTCGCTGGGTTCCAGACCCGTGGCCTCGGTGGCCTCGAGCAAGGCTCCCGAGCCTTCCACTCCCTCGTCGATCAATGACGTTTCAAAGTTGAGAAACAGAAAGGGGCGTAGGGACCGGGGCAAGTTGAGATCCCGGTAGGCCTCCATGGCCCGGATGCGGCAGCGGCGATCCAGCTCCAGCAGCTTCCCGGCCTTGCGGGCCTTGGCGAACTTCTGTCCGACACCCATGAGCGCCGGGCGCGCGAGGGCCTCCAGGCCCACCACGGAGGTTTGCTTCAGGGAGACGATGGGTTGAAAGTGTATGGCTAGCTGATTCGATGGGAGGATCGCAGAGGCCTCCCTCGTGGGCTCCATAAGTTCAGCGCGAACCATTGAGCGTGAAAGACAGCGGAATACATTTCTAGCGAGCCAGCAGCATTGAACCCTAGGGAACATCTGAAAAGCGTACTAAGATCAACCCAGATTCAACACTGAGGCTGGAACGGAAGGCCGTCCCCCTCCAGCTGGGCTTTTCGGACCACGGGCACATTCACGCCAAGAAGAGGACGCGTCGCCAGCGCTTCTTGGATGAGATGGAGGCCACGGTTCCCCGGGAAGCCCTCCCAGCTGATGGTCGACAAGCTGTTCACGGTGCCGCTCAGCTCCCTGGGCAAGGTGATGGGGCAACTGGAGCCCCAGCTGCTGATCGAGCTGGATCTGGCCCTGCGGGGCTGGCTGGAACTGCCCCGAAGGTTCAGACCCAGTTCTCATACAGCAGCCCGTCCACCCGCTCGAACTCGCGCAGGTTGTTGCTCACCAGGGTGAGGCCCTCGCTGCGGGCATGGGCGGCGATGTGGAGATCATTCACACCGATGGGCGTGCCCCTGCACTCGAGGGCAGCGCGGATCTGGCCGTAGTGCTGGGCCGCCTTGGGCCCATAAGCCAGCACCTCCAGGCGACTGCAGAAGTTTTCCACCACGGCCAGAGAGCGCGGCGGATCGGAACTTATCTCGGCGCCGTGCATCAACTCAGCCAAAGTGATCGACGACATCGCCAGATGGCTGGCGTTGCGGTTGAACCGCTCCAGCAACGACTCCGGCCGTCGTTTGATCACATAGATGCAGATATTGGTATCCAGCAGGTAACGCAGCATCGGCGAATCAGAAGGGCTCGCGTTCGCCTTGCTCCTGGGAAGCCCGCTGCGCCAGGAAGTCGTCAGGCACGCTGGAGCCGCCGAGGAAGAAGCTGTCCCAGCTGCGGCCAAGTGGCGCGATGATCCGCTCCTGGCCGCAAGCTCGCACCTCCACCTCCGTGACGGAGTCGGGAAGCCGCAGATGGGCGGGGATGCGCACCGCCTGGCTGCGGTTGCTCAGAAACAGCTTGGTGACAGCCCGCATCGACCCCGCTTGGATATACAGAGAGTCTATCCCGGGTTGACGCCCGCCGCTGCCAGGATTCCCAGCAACGCCAGCACGCCGTCATGCCCCTGCCCCAGCTGATGCCGCTGCTGGCGGCGGTGGCAATCGCCCCTTGCCCTGCTCCCGTGAAGGCCCAGCTGGATGGCCTCTACCGCTGGCAGGTGGCGCGGCAGGACCTGAGCGGTCCGATCGAGATCAGGAGCCAGAAAAACCGCTTCACCGATGGCCTGTACCAGAAGCTGCGGCGTGCCTATGCGCTCGATCCGAACAGCGGCCGTTTTGTCGACTTCGATCTGTTCAGCGGCACCCAGGTGGGGACCTTTGGCGCCAAGGTGCTGGGCTGCAGCCTCGCCCCCGGCGGAGGGCTGGAGGCCAGGGTGGCGGTGCAGGCAGGCCTGCACCGCCCCATTGAGGCGCCGCAGAACCTGCGCTATCAGCTGGTGCGCGGCCCCGACGGCAGCTGGAAGATCGCCGACATCATCTATTCCCATCCGGCCGGGTTCCGCCTTTCCAGCTATCTGGCTGAGCTGTTGGGACCCCTCAAGGCGAACTGACCATCCGGCCCAGCGGGAGCTCTGCCGCACGCGCCATGCATGTGCTCGGCCTGGTCTGGGGCGTTCGCTGCACCGCACCCGATCCGGAGCAGGGGCATGAGCCGTGACATCAGGCCTAATGTGGTCGCAGCGATGGACACAGCCATGGCCGATGTGGTCGCAAGTCAGGTGTCGGTGCGTGAGCTCAAGACCCACCTCTCCGCATGGCTGGCACGGGCCCAGGCCGGTGAGGTGGTGGAAGCGACCTCCCACCGCAAGCCCATTGCCCGCATCACAGCGGTGCAACAACCCGATGGATCGTCCCCGCCACACCCGCTGCAGAAGGCCATCGATGCCGGAGTCATCTCCTGGAGCGGCAAGAAACCTGTGCTTCCCCCGCCGGTGACGTTGAACGACGACGGCCCCCTGATCAGCGACATCGTGATCGAGGGGCGTGGCTGAATCGTGATCCTGTACTGCGATACCTCAGCGCTGCTCAAGCTCTTTATCGAGGAGGACGGCAGCGACAGGATGGTCATGGCCCACGATCACTGTGATGATCTATCCGTTTGCCGCATCACCTGGGCTGAATCGATGGCGGCGTTCGCCCAGCGCAGCCGTATCAAAGGCGCCAATCAGACCATGCTTGCCCAAGCCAAAAGCGCCTTAGAGAAAGCCTGGTCAGATTTTGCCATCGCCGATGTGAACCAGCCCCTTGTCGAGAAGGCTGGCTTTTATGCCGAGGTCTTCGCATTGAGGGGTTCCGACAGTGTCCAGCTGGCTGCGGCCCACAGCCTTCAGGAGCAGCTCTCCTTGCCGCTCACCTTCGCCTGCTTTGACCATCGACTCAATCAAGCGGCCCAACTGCTCCAGCTGAAGGTGCTGGCCTGACCAACGCACCGATGGCACCAAGCGAGACAGACAGTATCGAATCAACATCCATCCCTGACGAGAACCCCGAACAGATCATCCGCAACCTTCACGACGCCACCAAGGCCCACCTGGGGTTATGGACGGCCAGATTCATCTCCCGCCTGGACTTAAGGCCAGACCAGTCAACACCCCACTCAAATAAGCCCCCGTATCAATCCCGATCCGATGCGGCAACCGCGTCACCTTGAAGTCATGCCGGAACGTATGCCCATGCACCACGGTGTAGGGCAACCCATGGGGCCGGCTCAGAAACGGCCGCCTGATCCAGATCAGATCGTCTGTGGCCTGGTGCTCCAGGCGGATGTCGGGGCGCACGCCCGCATGGACGAACAGATAGCGGCCGCGGACCGCCGTGTACGGCAGCTGCTCGAACCAGGCCTGGCGTTCGCGGGCCAGGGGCAGGAGGTCGGGGTTGGCGCCGTTGCACAGCCACAACTCCACGTCCTCATCCGGCGCTCTCGGTGACATCGCCTTCAGCAGCATCTGCTCGTGGTTGCCCCGCAGCACCGTCACCGCGGCCAGCCCGTAAGCGCCGGGGTTCTCCTGCAGCTGCCACACCCGCTCGAGCACCTTCCGATCACCATCGGGCTCCGGGGCCCGATCGATCAGGTCCCCAAGGAAGATCAGCTCGGCACCTGAATCAAAGTGCGGGGTGAGTTCCTGCTCCAGCAGGGAGGCGCAGCCATGCACATCCCCGATCGCCACCACCTCAGGTCTGTTCATCGTCGCTCTCCCACACATTGAGGCTGGAGCGCTGCGACTCCCGGCGGAGGTTCTTGCGGCTGCGCTTGGGGTCGCTCTTGAGCAAGGCGAGCTTCTCGCTGAGCAGGTCGAGCTCCCTCGCGAGCCTCGGAGTGGCGGGCATCGCCGACAGGTCGCCGAACAGCTTGCCCAGGCTGGCGCTGGCGCTGATGACATCCCCTCGATCCAGATCGGCGATCACGTGCCGGCGTTCCCGGTTGGCCCGCAGCAGCGCCAGCTGTTCGGCCACCGCGTCATCGGACTCCAGCTGCTTGAGCTCCTCGCTTTCCATCACCGGCAACTGCAGGTGTTCGATCAGGCTCTGGCGGTCGCCGCTACCGGGGGCCTCCCAGGCCAGCCGCACGCTGAGGATCTCCTGATTCGGAACCCAGGCGGGCAGCTCCAGCCGCAGACCCACGTTGAGCTCCTGGCCGGCGCGCAGGTTGGGCAACTGGTGGTTGCCGGCATCAGTAAGCGAGAGGTCGTTGAGCAGATCCACCACCGCAGCGCCGTGCTTGCCGCGCACCCCGAGACTCACCCGCCGCCCGAAGGTGCTGGTCAGCCCCTGGAGCTCGGAGGCGTAGAGATCGGCCAGCTGGCTGGGGGTTTCGATGTGGGCCAGGGTGCCGTCCCCCGCCGCGGCCATCGCCCCCATCAGGTCTTCGTCGAAGTCGTCGCCCAGGCCGAAGGCACTGGTGCTGATGCCCCGCTGGGTCAGGCCCGCCACCTTGGCGGCGATCTGCTCCTGATTGGTGAGACCCTCGTTGGCCTGGCCGTCGGAGAGCAGCAGCACCCGGTTCATCGCACCGGGATCCAGGTGTTCGGCCACCTGGGTGGCCCCGGCTCGCCAGCCATCGAAGAGGGCCGTGCAGCCGCCGCTGTGGATCGTGTTGATCGCGGCGATGAAGGGCTGGGGATCGGACACGGGCCGCGAGGGCACGACGATCTGCACCTCATCGTCGAAGCTGACGATGGCGAGGCGATCGCGGCCGGTGAGCTCCCCAGCCAGGAAGCGGGCCGCCTTGCGGGCGAAGCTGAACTTGGTGCCGCCCATCGAGCCGGAGCGGTCGATCACCAGGGCCAGGTTGAGCGGCGGCCGCTCGCGCCGGCTGGCATCGGCGGCTGCCGGCGGTGGGGTGATCGTGAGCAGCAGATCGAGGATCGAGGGGCGATCGGAAGCCACCGCCGGCCGCAGGGGCCGGAAGCGCAGGGTGGGACGGGTCATGGTTGGGGAAAGCGGTGGGACGGGGGAAATGGTTCAGCGGGAGGCGTCGTCGAGCAGGGCGTTGAGGCGATCAAGAAGGTGCTGGAGCCATTGCTGGCGCCGGGGGCCGGCAGGAGGAGGCAGAACGGAGTCGCGGACGTGGACTTCGATGCCGGGGGCGAGGGTGAAACGCAGCCAGCGGCTGCCGTTGTCGCTGGAGCGGGAGGACAGGGGTTTGTTGAGCATCCCAAGGACGGAGCCCATGGGCGTGGCTTTTCGTGCGAAGGACGGAGATCCGTCGGCCGGATCACCGACGTCGTCAGCCGTGGAGGGCAGATCCCGCAGGTACCGCAGGGCCTCGTTGGCCGATTGAGCAGGGGGAGCGGTGGCCGCCGCCCCCTCCCCATCGAGCTGCTCCAGCTGCTGCTCCAATTCGGCGTCGGCCAGAACGCAGAAGGGAGCAATGGCGGAGAGGCTGAGGCCGCGCCGGGCCAGGGCGCGCACAAGCACCAGTTGCAACAGGTGCCGGTGGCCGTACACCGCACTGCGCCCCTCCTTGCCGGGGCGATCGATCAACCCCTGGGTGGCATAGAGACGCACCGTGCGCGGCGAGATCTCCTCGTCCAGCAGCTTGCCGGCGACGAGGAGGAGCTCCTCGAGGCCGTAGAGAGCGTCAGCTGGGGCGAAGACCTTGACCATTCCCTAATTATCCACACTTGCAGTGCAGGTGTCAATCTGGGGCCGTTCAGTGCGTTGGGCCCAGGGCCCCTCCAGCGCCACCGGCTTCCTCGGCCTGGCCGATGCGGGCGAACAGATCGGTGCTTTCACGGTTGAGGTGCACCACCTCCACGACGCTGCCGCCCAGCTTGAGCCGGCGGATCACCTGGTCGAGGGCGCTCACGCCGCTCTGGTCCCAGATGTGGGCGTCGGCCATGTCGATCGTCACCCGGGCCGGGTGTTCGTGGACCTCGAAACCGGCCCGGAAATAGATGCTGCTCACGAAGAACAGCTGGCCGCGCACCGTGTAGAGCCGATGGCCCGCGTCGATCAGGTGGCTCTCGACGGCGATCACCTTGGCCACCTTGCGGCTGAACAGGATCCCGGCCAGGGCCACCCCGGAAAGCAGGCCGATCGCCAGGTTGTGGGTGAGCACCGTGACCGCCACGGTAAGCAGCATCACGGCGGTGTCGCTTTTGGGGATCCGCCGGATCCCCGTGATCGAACCGATGTTGGCGGTGTTGATGGCGATCATCACCATCACGCCCACCAGCGTGGCCATCGGGATCTGGTTGACCCAGTCCCGGGCCAACAGGATCATCGCCAGCAGGCTCACCCCCGACGTCAGCGTCGAGAGCCGCGTGCGCCCGCCGTAGCCCACGTTCATCACCGACTGCCCCACCAGGGCGCAGCCGGCCATGCCGCCGAACAGGGAACTGACGATGTTGCCGATCCCCTGGCCCCGCGCCTCGGTGTTCTTGTGGCTGGTCTGGTCAGTGAGGTCGTCGAGGATGTCCTGGGTCAGGAAGGTCTCCATCAGCCCCACCAGCGAGATCGCCAGCGCCGTGGGCAGGATCAGGCCCAGGGTGCCCAGGCTCAGGGGCACCTGCGGCAGGGCGAACTGGGGCAGACCGGCAGGCAGGCTGCCCAGGCTCGCCACCGTGGGCAGATCAAGCCCGAGGCTGATCGAGATCCCGGTGGTGATCAGGATGGCGATCAGGGCCGAAGGCACCGCCCTGGTGAGGCGCGGCAGCAGGTAGATGATCGCCAGGGTGACCAGCATCAGCGCCCAGACCGCCGGCAGCTGGGCGGCCTGCACCACCACCTTGTCCGGGTGAAAGACATCGAGCCCCAGCTGGGGCAGCTGGGCCAGCAGGATCAGGATCGCCAGGGCATTCACGAACCCCGCCATCACCGGCTGCGGCACAAAGCGCATCTGGTGGGCCAGCCGCAGGTAGCCCCAGGCGATCTGGAACAGGCCGGTGAGCAGCCCCGCCGCCAGCAGGTACTGCAGGCCGAGCCCCTCCCCCAGGGCGTCGCCCTGCTGCACCAGGCCCGTCATCAGCAGGGCGGTGGAGCCGGTGGCGGAGGTGATCATCGCCGTGCGGCCACCCACCACTGCCAGGGTCACCGCCAGCAGGAAGGCTCCGAACAGGCCAACGCTGGGGTCCACCCCGGCAATGCCGGAAAAGGCGATCGCCTCCGGGATCATCGCGAAGGCCACCACCAGGCCCGAAAGGATGTCGCGGTGGGGCAGGCCCCACCACTCCTTGATGGAGAAGGTCATGGGAAAGGAGGTGGACGACACAGGCCCGAATCAGCACGGCAGGTCGACCGCGGCTGGAGCGGCAGACCGGCGAATACCGCAAGAGCGGCCTACGGGGGGGTGATCGTCATGGGAAGGACCGTACCAGCCCGGACGATGGGGGTTCTGAATCCGGTCGTTCGCACGGAAATCGACCCAACAACCGGTCGCCCTGGGGACGATGGAATCCGCCACCCACCGAGTCGATGGAGCCCACCCTTGACACCCTGCTCGCCTTCTACGCCGAGCGGATCGGTGGCCCCTTCCCCCTCAGCCTGTTGCCTCCCGATCAGCCGCTGCACTGGCAGGGGCAGACCCTGTTCGGCACGGCCCGGGGAACGGAGCCGCTCTACCTGCTCCAGAGCACGATCGATTCCTTTCTGAGCGCCGCTCCCCTCGGCACCTTCTGCGTGGGCTTCTGGGGCCATGGGATCAGCAGCCACGCCTTCTACTACCAACGCCGCGAGCCCTGGTGCAGCCTGTTCCTGCGGCTGGCCTACGGCGGCTTCGACGACGACAACGGACGGGAAGCCCGCCGCATCAGGGCCACCATGGAGTGGCTCGCCGGGTTCCTGCCGATCGTCAGGGTGCGGGCCCGCCACTGCATCGTGGTGGATTCGATGGGCGACGCCCTCTTCCGGATCGTCCTGTCAGGCGGCCAGGTCATCGAGGGCGACGGCCCCCTGTTCGAGCCCGAGCGCGGGCCGGCCGAGGCGCTGCGCCCCCTGCTGGAAGGGCTCTAGCCCTGGCTGGCCTCTTCTGGCTGGCCTCCCCTTTCACCAGAACGTCTGGCACGGGAAGCCGGACAGCTGCGGATCAGCGGTGATCAGCACCAGCCGCTCCAGTTCGGCCTGGGCCGCCAGCATCCGGTCAAAGGGATCGCGGTGGGGCTGGCTGTAGCCGCCGGCCCTGAGGCCATGCGCCAGGGAGATCGGCAGGGGGAGGAAGCCATCGGCCTGTAGCAGGCCAGGAAGATCAGCCATGGCTGTAGCCAGCTCGGGCAGCTTGCCCTGACGGTGCTTAAGGCTGAGTTCCCAGACCGATGCAGCACTCACCAGGATCCGGCTGGTGGGATCCACCAGCAGGGCCAGGGCAGCACCCGAAAGCCGCTCCGGAGCGAACCACCACCACAGCAGGGCATGGCTGTCGAGCAGGTAGGCGGAGGGGCTGGTCACGGCAGGGCTGACTCTGGAACCAGGGGGCTGGCTTCCCAGTCGGCGAGCTGATCGGGCGCCATGGGCTCCAGCAGGGCGTCGGGCCGGCTGAGGGGACCCAGGTGGCGCAGGCGACCAGGGAGCCGCTGGGGAGCCGGCGCCTCCAGGGGCATCAACCTTGCCCAGGGCTTGCCGGCCTTGGCCAGCACGATGGTCTCACCGGCGTGGGCGTCATCGATCAACCGCGAGAGCTGGGTTTTGGCCTGGTGCACATTCACCAGACGGGGTGCCGATGCTGGACGTTCCACGGAGCCGGCTCAGGAGTCTTGATTAGTTTAGTCATGGACTAAGTCTGTACCTGCGGCACCCAGCCTCAGCCCAGATACGGCTCCAGGAAGCTCAGCGGCCGGGCCATGGTGGCTGAGAAGCCGAGGATGCCCCGGTCGCGGTGGCTGTACAGCAGGGTGTCGTCGGCCTCCAGCAGGTAGGTGCCGCCGCGCTGGGTGAGGAAGTCGTCGCGGGGGACGTAGGTGCGCCAGTGGCCCAGCACCTCGGCCATGTTGCGCAGCCGCACGGTGGCCAGCTCGAAGGGCCGCTGGAAGCCGCGGCCACCGGCCCGGGCGAAGAACGACCCCTTGATCGGCGGCAGGGGCCCCGCCTGGATCGTCTCGTCGTCGGCGATGCGCTGGGGGGCGCTGCGATCGCCGGTGTAGCCGCGCAGCACCTCGGCCAGGGTGCCGGGGGAACCGAGGCCGGCGCACATCAGCAGCAGGTTCGGCCAGGGCCCGCCCGCCTGCTTCAGGCCCTCGTAGAGCCCCAGGTCCCGGTGCAGATCCGGCGCGGCATCCACCAGGAGCCGATCGGGCGGGAAGCCGGTGAAGGCGCAGAAGCGCTCGCGCCCCGCCGCGTCGCCGATCCCGATCGCCAGCACGGCGATGCCGACGGCCTCCAGCTGCGGCAGCACCGGCACCAGGGCCTGGGCGTACTCGATGCTGTCGAAGTCGCCCAGCTGGCTGAGCAGGAGCACCAGCCGCCGCCGGCCGCGCCCCATGCCCTCCACCTCCGCCAGACGCTCCAGCAGCACGGAGGGGGCGGGCGGCCGGGCGGCAGCAGCGGCGGAGGCGGTCACGGGCAAGGGGCGGTTCACAGCACCACCATGCTCATCCATCCGCATGGATCGCGTTATCCTTACCAGGTAATACCCCGTCCCGGAGGCGCTTGCGATGGAGTCCATGGGGGCCGCCACCAGCTCAATCACCAGCAAGGGGCAGGTCACCATCCCCAGAGCCCTGCGTCAGCAACTGGGACTGGCCAGAGGCAGTCGCGTCAGTTTCCAGCTGGTGGGTGATCACATCGAAGTGCGCCCCTGGAGGCCGGAGCAGCCGCTGCCGGCCAGCGGCTTCGGCCTGCTCAGGAGCCCTCGCCCGCCCCTGCCGGCGGACTTCGATCCCGCCAGCCTCCTGACGCCGTGATCGGCCTCGACACCAACGTGCTGGCCAGGTACTTCGTTGCAGAGAACGGGGCCGACGCCGCCACCGAACGCCAGCGCCAGGCGGCCCGGGTTCTGATCGAGTCGGGGCAACCCCTGTTCCTGCCCAAGACCGTGGCCCTGGAGCTGGAGTGGGTCCTGCGGGGGTACTACGGCTTCGCGGCCGAGCAGGTGCTGCTGGTGTTCGACCATCTCCTGGCCCACCCTGGCCTCAGCGCGGAAGATCGCCCGGCCCTGGAGCAGGCCGTCGCCGGGCTGCGCGCCGGGCTCGACTTCGCCGATGCCCTGCACCACGCCAGCTGCCGATCCTGCGAAGCGATCGCCACCTTCGACGACCGGGGCTTCGCCCAGCGCATCCGACACCTCAACCTGGCGCCTCGTGCCTTCGTTCCCAAGGCCCCTTAGCGGGTGGCCCGCGCCAGGAACGCCTCGGCGGCCACCTCCAGCGCCGCGCGCCGTTGGGGGTCCATCCGCTCCAGCAGTCGCACCATCATCGAAAGGCGCGGATTGGCCTGGAAGAAGGCGCGGTGGCGGTCGATGAAGCGCCAGTAGAGGCCGTCCCAGATCTTGCACCAGGGGCCCTTCTTGTAGTCGCCCATCTTGAGGATGTAGTTGGAGCCGCCGATGTAGGGCTTGGTGGCGAACAGGCCGCCGTCGCTCATCTGGCCCATGCCGTATACGTTCGGGCCCATCACCCATTCGTAGGAATCCAGGTAGCGCTCCATGAACCAGCGGTGCACCTCGCCGGGGTGGATCTCACAGAGCAGCATCAGGTTGCTGATCACCATCAGCCGCTCGATGTGGTGGTTGTAACCGAGCCGGTTCAGCCGTTCGATCGCCGCATCCAGGGGCGGCAGGCCGCTGCTGCCGTCGTCCCAGCAGGGGGCCAGCCGGCGCTGGTGGTTCCAGAAGTTGGCGGCGGCCTGGCGCTCGCCGTGCACCCGGTCGATGCCGCGCACGAACTCGCGCCAGCCGATCACCTGGCGCAGAAACCCCTCCAGCGAGGCGATCGGCACCGGCTGGCCCCGCTGCTGCCGCGCCGCCGCGTGGGCCAGGGTGGCCGCAACC
>NZ_JAYGIA010000122.1:0-12298 GCF_034931165.1 Synechococcus sp. BA-124 BA4
GCAGCAGTCCCCGCAGGGGGCCGCCGCCTTGCTCATAGCGGGACCCCATGTTGAAGTGATCGCCGCCGCCCGCCAGGACGAGCCGGTGGCCAGCGTTCCCCAGGCGGGCGACCCGGGCCATCGGTGCGATGGCTTCGGGACCGGGGGGCACCACCCAGTCGCGGCTGCCGCTCACCACCAGCACCCGGCCCTGGAAGACCGAGGCGGCTCCGGTCTCGAACAGCAGGGACATCGGCGGGCTGACCGCCACCGCGGCCTTCACCCGCGGGTCGGTCAGGGCGGCCTGGTCGGTCCCGCCCAGGAAGCTGCAGCACTGCAGCACCCAGCTCAGGTTGCGCTGGGGGTCCTGGAGATCATTGCAACGCTGCAGCAGCTGCTGGGCGGTGGGGCGGGCGCCCACCAGCTGCAGGGCCGTGGTGGCGCCCCAGGAGTGGCCCAGCACCACCACCGAACCGGTGTCCAGCCCGCTCGGAAGCCCCAGGGTCCCGGCGGCCGCCGCATCGATCAGGGCGGAGACGTCGAGGGGGCGCAGGCGGAGCTCCGCCGGGCCGGGCGGCGGCACCTTGCCGGAAAGCATGGTCTGCTGCTGGGTCCGGTCACTGCCGGGGTGGCGGGGCAGCAGCACCGTGTACCCGTGGCTGGCCAGATGCCGTCCCCAGCCCTCGAAGCTTTCGGGGCCGTCCCAGAGCCCATGGGAGATGGCCACCAGCCGGCCGGAGGCCTGCTCAGTGGGGCGGATCACCACCACCTCCAGGGGCCGGGGCCGGTAGGTCAGCGGCAGAGCCAGGGTGTCACGCTGCACCTGCAGGGGACCCGCCTCCCCCAGAGAGGGGGCCATCGTCGTCGCCGGCTGGCCTTCCAGCAGGCGGTTGGCCGAGAGCAGCTGGGCGTTCATCCGCTGGAGCAGGAACAGGCCCTTGCCCACATCCACGCTGGCGGTCCGTCCCGGCACGGCCTCGAGCAGCGCCAGCATCGTCAGCGGGCCCCGGCCGGCGGCCCGGTCCAGGACCTTGAGCACCGTGTCACTCGACACATCGGCCGGCAGACCGTCGACCCCTCCGAGGGAGGACAGCAGGAGCAGGGCCTGCTGGGCCAGGGGCGAGGGGACGACCTGGCGGGCCACGTCGAGGGCCTGCAGCGGCAGGGGGGCGTTGAACAGATCCACCAGGGAGCGCCCGATGGTGCCCCGGGTGGCCTGGTCAAGTTCGGCCAGGTCGCTGTTGCCCGCGAGCAGGGCCCCGGGATCGCTCAGTTCCGCCAGCCGGATCGAGAACGTGGTCCCGATCAGGGGCAGTTTCAGTTCGACCGTCTCGAGGGCCCGGGCCGGCGGCGAAACGGCCAGGGCCGCCGCCAGGGCCAGGCCCAGCCCGGACAGGGACGGAATTGTCCGCATCAGGAGAGCAACTGCGTTGCCGGAAGCGAATTCTGGCAGCCGTTTGTCCTGGAGTGACGCCATGCCGATCCCGGGGGATCCAGCCCGGCGACCCTGATGCCCAGGCTGGAGCTGGCGCAGCGTTGCATCAGGTTCGGGAACGCAGCAGCAGGCAGAACATCAGGACCATGGCGGCCACGACCAGGACCCGGGCCAGCAGGAAGCGGATCACGTTCTTCCTGTCGCTCATCCAGGTGTCGAGCCATCCGAAAGGATCGGGGGCAGCGGGCAGTTTCATGGTGCGCAGGTGTCTCACTGACAGCGGGAGTTGGGGACGGTGGAGCCAGGCCATCGGCCTCAGACTGACCAGGCGAACGGGCTAGTCCTGGTGCAGGCGCATCCGTGCCGATACCTGGGCTTCCGGGTCGACCCCGGCAAAGGTCGGTGGCAGCCAGACCCTCACCACCATCAGCAGGGCCATGGTCATCAGAAACAGGCAGACCGCAAGAATCTGTTGCCAGTCCGTTTCCAGCACACCCCGGACGATCACTTCCCGAAGCACCGAGACGATGGCGATCTCCTCCGCCACCCCGATCGACACCCGTTGTTCCTGGAGGTAGATGATCAGCAGGCGGAACAGCTCCACCAGGATCAGGATGAACAGGATGTCGGCCGTGACCTCATGGAACTCCGACGTCGACAACAGGCTCGAGAACGTGCGCTTCAGCTGGAGCACCATCACGCCGAACAACCCGAGGCAGAGGGAGATCGCGATCAGGTCCTGGACGGCCTCCAGGGCCTGGACGATCTGGCTGCGGCGGAACTGCTGGTGCCAGGGAATGGCGTCATGGCGTATGGAACCCGGCGTTCCGGTGGGCGGGTGGTTCATGGCGAAGGGTCTTCGGAAACGGCAGGGAGGTCACCGGAAGGGCTGCGGGGGGGGCGCCGCCCAGGGTCTGCAGGCCGGTGTCGCGGGGCACGAGCAGATCGGCTTCGCTGACCTTGACGACCTGACCATTGCTGCGGAACCGCGTCAGGGACTTGGTCACGGTGACCCTGGTCATGCCGGCGATGGCAGCGAGTTGGCGGTGCGTCAGATTCATGTCCTCCAGGGAGAGGGTGGTGCCGCTGCTGCTGATCCGGCCGAAACGGGAGCCGATCCAGTGCAACAGGCACAACAGCCGGGATTCGGCCGGTCGGACGCGATGGATCTGCAGCAACTGGGTGGTCTGGGTGAACAGATCCCGCATGAATTCCAGGGTCTCGCTTTCGCTGGGCTCCCACTCGATCACCACCACCCGGGTGAGAGAGATGATCTCGTAGGGGGTCACTCCGCAACCGGTGGGCGTGATCAGATCACCGGGACCCCAGATGCCGAGGGTGATGGATTCACCCTCCTCATTCCATGTGTTGGCTCGGACGTAGCCATCATCGATACGCCAGCTCAGGTCGGCCGGCAGATGATCGTCGGCGCGAAGGGTCAGGCGCAGCGGTCGGGCGGGCATGGCGAGTGTCATGTCACGGCGGATGGCATGGCGGAGGGCTCCGGCGGGCGGCGTTGGAGTCTGCGGAAGAGTGGAGATGGGCTTGTGTTGTTTTTGAGATGCCCGAACCACCGTGGCGGACCTGGTGTTGGAGTCCGGGAACATTAATGACTGGATTCGGCTGGTGGGTGCTAATTCAACGCAGGATTGCCAATCCAGCTGATAAGTCACGGTGATCGGATTGCCCCCCTTCGCCTGTCGCACCCCGGAGGCTTTCGCTGGCCGTCCGGTCAGCCTGGCCACCCGTCATGGCAAGGAGAGGGTGCTGGCCAGGCCCTTCCGCCATGGCCTCGACCTCCGCCTGGTTCTGGCCAGCGGCTTCGACACCGATCGACTCGGCACCTTCAGCGGTGAACGGCCCCGTCCCGCGGACGCCCTCGAGACCTGTCGGCGCAAGGCGGAGGCCGGCATGGACGACACGGGACTGGATCTGGGGCTGGCCAGCGAAGGCAGCTTCGGGGCCCATGCCGCCATCCCCTGGCTGACGGTGGGCACCGAGTGGCTCACCTTCGTGGACCGCCGGGACGGTCTGTTGATCGCCGAAAGCCTGGTGGCCCCGCGCACCAACTTCGACCGCCGGCGGGTGTCGCTCCGGGATGACATCCAGGACTGGCTGGCTCGGGTGGGCTTTCCCTCCCATGGCCTGATCGCCCGTCCCCATGGTGGCGACGCCGGTACCCCCGTGATCAAGGGTCTGCACACGGAAGCCGCCCTCGCCGAGGCCCTCAGCCGCTGTGCCCGGGCCTCGAGCGATGGGTCGGTCTGGCTGGAGACCGACATGCGGGCCCACTGCAATCCGACCCGCCGGGCCGCAATCCGGGCCTTGGCCTTCCGCCTGGTGCGGCGGATCGCCCGTTCCTGCCCTTCCTGCGGCGCCCCTGGCTGGGGCCGGTGCGATGGAATCGTCGGCCTTCCCTGCGCCTGGTGCGCCCAGCCCACCGAGCGCCTCAGGGCCGAGGTGTGGGGGTGCGTGGCCTGCGGCCATCGGGAGGAGAAGCCGCGTCCGGATGGGCGCCGCACGGCGGATCCTGGTGATTGCCCCCATTGCAACCCCTGAAGGACATGCACCGGAACCGGTGCGCTGCTCTGATGCCGGGTTGTCGCGGCTGGTTGGCGCCTCTGGTTGTAGCGGCTACCGATAAAGGTGTCCCTCCGTCTACATTCAAACCGAAAGAATCCTAGGTTTGCGTTTCTCCTGGAATTTGATTCCGGTGGAGGTCAGGACATGGCCCCCACCGGAAGTTTTTTTGTGGATGTCCCGAAGACCGGTGAGCGCTGCAGCGGCCTCCCCTGGCTGCGGCGATCGGGTGCGGCCGCCAGGCCCGATTCAGGCCTCGAGTGCCGCCGCCTGTCCTTCCCTGGCCGCGTCCGTCCCGCAGCGGTCGCGGCAGAGCACCTCCAGGGCCGGCCGGCCGGTGATGGCCAGGCGCCAGCGGGCCCAGAGCCCGTAGAGGGCATCCACCAGGGGCCGCAGCAGGGGCCAGCGGGTGGGCGCGTAGAGCCAGCCGAGACCCACCAGGGCATAGGCCTGGCGGAACACCTCCACATCCCGGATCACCCCACCGTCGGCGCGCAGGGCGTGCATGCGGCCCATGGCCTCGGCGTAGGTGATGCCGCCGTGGCGGGCCGGGTCGTAGGCGGGGTCGTTGACGTCCACGAAGGCCAGCCGGCCCACCCCACGGTCGCGGCGGCGCAGGGTGTTCACCTCCCTCAGACAAAGGGGGCAGCCGCCATCGAACAGCAGGGTGAGCTCGGCCATGGGTGGACGGCAACAGGGGGACGGCTGGGTCTCCAGACGCGCAGTGAGCCTAGAAAGAGCTGCCCCCTCTGCGCTGGCAGCCATCCGGTGGCCAGACTCCAGCCCGCTCCCCTCCCCCCATGCCCGTCTGCCGTCAGGCCGCGCTGCACCGCTGGCAACGCCGGGACCCGGCCCTGATCCGTCGGCTGATGCCGTTCTGGGGTTGGCTGTACCAGCACTACTTCCGGGTTGTTTCCGATGGCTGGGAACACATCCCCGACGTGGACCCGGTGCTGTTCGTGGGCACCCACAACGGCGGGCTGGCGGCGCCCGACATGCACATGGTCATGTACGACTGGTTCCGCCGCTTCGGCCTGGAGCGCCCGGTGCTGGGGCTGGCGCACCCGAAGGTCTGGCTGGGCTATCCGCCGCTGGCGGATCTGGCCGCCCGTACCGGTGCGATCCCGTATCACCCCCGCCTGGCCCTGGCGGCCCTGGAGGAGGGGAACAGCCTGCTGGTGTATCCCGGCGGCGGGCAGGACACCTTCCGGCCGCACCGGGACCGGGGCCGCATCCACTTCGCCGGCCGCACAGGCTTCCTGCGCCTGGCGATCTGGCACGACCTGCCGATCGTCCCGGTGATCTCCTGGGGGGCCCACGACACCCTGGTGGTGCTGGAGGACCTCTACCCCCAGTTCCGGGCGCTGCACGAGCGGGGGATGCCCTGGCTGTTCGGCATCGATCCCGAGGTGATGCCCCTCTACCTGGGCCTCCCCTGGGGCCTGGCCCTCGGGCCGCTGCTCAACCTGCCCCTGCCGGTGCGGATCCACACGCGGGTGTGCCCGCCGATCCGCCTGGAGCGCAGCGGCCATGCCGCCAGCCGCGACCGGGCCTACGTGGCGGCCTGCTATCAGCAGGTGACCGCCACCATGCAGCAGGCCCTGGATCAGCTGGCGGCCGAGGCTCAGCGGTAACGGGAGGGCGACACGTAGGACTGGGAGGGAATCGACTGCGGCCCGGCGCCGTTGCCGAGCCGCTGGGGCAGGCCGTCCCGTTGGCGTTGCAGTTCCGCCAGGGAACGGGTCTCCCCCATGGCCAGGCCTGTCAGCACGGCCAGTTCCTGCTTCAGCTGGTTGGCGGGCCGCGGATTCACGAAGCGGAAGTTGAGCGTCGTCTTGTCGCCGCCGCTGTCGTAGCCCACTACCGTGAAGTAGAGGTCCGCCGTCTTGCCGGCCCTGGATCCGGCCAGGGCCCCGCCCACCATGCCCCCCACCAGGCCGATCGGGCCCAGCAGCAGGCCACCGGCGATGGCCCCGGCGGTGCCGCCACCCACGGCTCCCACCGTGCCGTTGGTGCTGTCGAAGGTCTCCTGCCCGCCCGCGTACCAGCGGGCGATCCGGCCGATGGGGATGAAGCTCTTCCTGTCCCCGATGCCGTTGGTGTCGAGGTTGATGCTGCAGGGGTTGTTGCCGCAGAGGGCCTGATAAGTGGTGGCCGCCGCCGGGGCGGGAAGCAGCAGGGCCAGGAGCAGGGGAGAGGCCTGGCAGGCTCGCCGTCGAAGCCGGGCTCGAGTGACGGTCATGGGTCGAGCGTGGAGGGCCCCGCCAGTCAACCGGCGCTCGCCACCGATGCAATGGGGCCGGGGCCACGGGGTGATGACCGGATGTGACCGGCGTGGCGGCCCCCCGGGGCTCCGATGATGGACGTCGCTCTGCCGGTCTCCCCGGGGCCCCCATGTCCCTGATCAACACGGCCGTCGGTCTGCTGGCGATCAGCTCGCCGATCGGCCTGCTGCCGGTGGTGGTGGAGGCCGGTGGGGGCAACCCCGTGCGGATCCGCCGGATCAGCCGCCTGGCCGTGCTCACCTTCCTGTGTGCCCTGATCGCCGCCTGCTGGTGGGGCCAGGGTCTGCTGGACCTGTTCGGCATCACCCTGGAGGCCTTCCGGGTGGCTGGCGGACTGATCCTGCTGCCGATCGGGCTGCGCCTGATCGATGGGCGGGAGGTGAGCCACGGCTCCCTGGACGGCACTGAGGACAGTGCCGGCGTGGTGCCGATCGGCCTGCCGCTGCTGGCCGGCCCGGGGGCCATCTCCCTGGTGGTGGCCGATGCCCCCGCCGCCTGGCAGGGTCGGCTCGCCCTCAGTGGTGTGATCGGCTTGCTGGCGATTCTCATCTATCTCTTGCTGATCGCCTCGATGCCCCTGCGCCAGGCCCTGGGGGAACTGCAGGAGAAGGTGATCAGCCGCCTGATGGGTCTGCTGCTGAGCGCCATCGCCGTCCAGATGCTCGTCAGCGGCCTCAGGGGGTGCTTTCCGGTGCTGGCCTGAGGCCTGTGGCGTTGCCCTGCGGGCTGCTTAGAGGCAACCGAGCCGCGGTGGCGTCGGTGGCCCTTCGAACGGGTCGATGGCCAGCTCCCGATCCAGCACGCTGAGGATGTCCTGGATCACGGCAGGGCGTGTGGCCACCCAGAGGAAACCCTCCAGGGGAGCCGCCGCGACCGGATCCCACAGGCAGAACTGGGGGTGCTGCCGGTACATGCGGGTGGCCAGGGGCACCAGGAAGCGGGTCTTGGGGAACTGGTCCTCCCCGTGATCGAAGGTGAGGACGATGGCGAATTCCAGCTCGCCCTTCGGGGTGTAGCGGTCGATCCGGGTCTCCCCTTCCGATCCGGGAAAGGGGGAGAGCCGGTACTCGACGTAGCGGCGATGGAAGGGATTCCTCTGCTCCTTCCAGGTCCTTGCCTCCACCCCCAGCTCCGCCGCCAGCTCGGTGAGCAGCAGATAGGAATGGGTGCGGAGGGTCTCGTGAAGCTCGTCGGTCCTGTTGCTCTGCAGCCGCCAGCGCTCGGCCAGCGCCTCATAGCGGTTCATCTGGGGTGGGTCCTGGGGGGCGGGTCCCGTGGGGCCTGTCACCGATGTTCTCCTCACTTTTTCAGTTTATCGGCGGCCCGCGGGCGGGCCAGGGGATGGCGGCGCCTTGACGGCGGAGGGCCGTGGGGACGGGGCGTCACCTCCCGAAAGGCCCGTCGCAGCCGGATTTTCCGGCGCGTCAGCTGGATCGCGGCAGGGTTGCAGCAGCACCGCTGCGCTGACCATGGCCATGAGCGATGACTTGGTGTACTCTTAAGGAGCAGTGAAACGACGGCCATGGACCCTGTGAGCCCGGTAGCCCAGCTGGCAGTCGCCGCCATCAGCGGCGCCGCCTTCCTGATTTCCATCGTCGTGATCCCCTTCCCCGAGTCGAAGGCCGATTCCTCGGCGGGCATCAACCCCACATCCCAGACCAGCGGCAGCATCATCCGGACGCTCGAAGCTCCAGGCACCTCCCTGATCAAGTAAGCCTGCCGCCACCCACCAGGCACCCCGTCATCGCTCCAAGCATCCATTCAGGCATCGATGCCGGCCATCGATTCCACGCCAAGAGCCCTGCCAGCCAGCTGTCCACCGACCCAGGGAACGACCGTTCAGCCGCGAGACCGGAAGCCGGCCCGCTGAACGACCGTCCGCCGATGGAACCCCCTTCCATACCTTCCTCGGGTTGCGGCTCAGGATGGTCCGGTTCCGCCCGCCGCTGCCATGACCTCCGGCCCTGAAGTTCCCCACGGGCCGCCGCTGGTGCTGGTCCACGGGCTGTTCGACACCCCACGGGTCTTCGACCGGCTCGACCGCCAGCTGGCCGGCAGGCGCCAGCCCCTGCTGAAACCGGCCCTGCCGCTCCGCTTCGGGGTCGCCCCGGTCGAGATCTCGGCCCAGCGGCTCGCTGCCGCGATCGAGGCGGCCTTCGGGAGCGAGGAGCCGCTCGACATCCTGGGTTTCTCCATGGGCGGCGTCATCGCCCGCACCTGGATCCAGCGGATGGGCGGCCATGCCCGCACCCGCCGGTTCATCAGCCTCGGCAGTCCCCAGCAGGGGACCCTGGTGGCGCAGCCCTGGCCCCGCAGGCCGCTGGCCGGCATCGCCGATCTCAAGGCGGGCAGCCCGCTGCTGCGGGAACTCAATGCCGACCTCTCCAAACTGCAGGGGATCGACTGCCGCAGCTATGCCACGGTCTTCGACCTGATGGTGGTGCCGGGCTGGCGGGCGGTGCTGCCCATCGGGCCGCGGCGGATGCTCCCGGTCTGGACCCACCAGCAGTTGCTGCGCCACCCGGCGGCCCTCGATCCGCTGGTGGCGGATCTGCTGCGTCCCTGAGTCGCTTCAGGGGCCAGCATGGAGGCGGACGCCGATCCGCGAGGTCGCGATGCCGAAGGCCCTGGTCGATAGGTGCACGTCCTGGGCTTCGCCTGGGCGGACTTGCATGACACCAGCCGCTGTGACCATCCCCTGGACCAGGTGCTGATTCTCCGCTGGCTGGTCGTCACCCCGGCCATGGGCGGCCTGCCGCCGCTCACCCTGCTGCTGGGTCTGGTCGTGGTGCCCTCAGTCCCCGGCGGCACTGGTCCCCTTTCGTGACGCTGCGCTGGAATCCTTACGCGCTCACCCCCGTGGCTTCCTAAGGGTGACGTGAGGTTTCCAGGAGCATGCGATGGCGATCCCATCCCCCAGGTCCGGTGGCGTCCACCTGCCGCGTCACGACGGCATGGAAGCCGGTCACCGGTCCGATCCCTACCGGGAGGAGGGCCTGCCCGTGCAGCCCAGCGTCTGTCCGGACTGTGGTGCGAGCGTTCACCGGGGGCGCTGGAGCTGGCGAGCGGCGGAGCCGGGCGCGAAGCCCCACCGCTGCCCGGCCTGTCGCCGCATCCATGACCGGATGCCGGCCGGAGAGCTCAGCCTCGGGGGTTCCTTCCTGGCGGCCCACGACGAGGAGATCCTGCGCCTGCTGGACCACACCGAGACCCGTTTCCGCCAGGAGCATCCCCTTGAGCGCCGGATGGCGCTGCAGGCGGATCCGGCCCATGGCCGGGTGCTGGTGACCTACACCGGCACCCACGTCACCCATGGGGTGGCGGTCGCCCTGCTGGATGCCTTCGCCGGAACGATGGAGGCGGACTGGCCGGAGGGAGGGGCCCCGCTCCGGGTCCGCTGGAGCCGGTGAGGCGGGGCGGCGGTTAGAACCGGATCGGTTGCTCACCGCCAGGCCCATGGCCCTGCCTTCCTTGCTCCGCGCGCTGCGGGCCTGCTCCCTTGCCGCATGGCTGGGCCTGGCCTTGCTGGTGGTCGGCCCGCGGCCGGCACTGGCGGCCTACGTGCTGCCGCCGCTGCCCTACCCGGTCGATGCCCTGGCACCGGCGATCGAGCCCACCACGATGACGATCCACCACGACCGCCACCACGCGGCCTACGTGGCCAACCTCAACGCCCGGATCGCCGACCATCCCGAGCTGGGCCAGCTGTCGCTGGAGGACCTGCAGGGTCGGATCTCCCGCTACCCGGCCGCTGTGCGCAACAACGGCGGCGGCCACTACAACCATTCCCTTTTCTGGCGGGTGATGGCGCCCCCGGGCCAGGGCGGTGCCCCTTCCCCGGAGCTGACCGCGGCGATCACCGCGGCCTTCGGCTCGCCTGAAGCGCTGCAGCAGCGCTTCGCCCAGGTGGCGACCGATCGCTTCGGCTCGGGATGGGCCTGGCTGATCCGGAGACCCGACGGCAGCCTGGCGATCACCAGCACCGCCAACCAGGACAATCCGCTGATGGATCTGCCGGGCATCGAGCGGGGCGTGCCCCTCCTGGGTCTGGATGTGTGGGAGCACGCCTACTACCTCGACTACCAGAACCGCCGGCCGGACTACGTCGCCGCCTGGTGGTCGCTGGTGAACTGGAACGAGGTGAACCGGCGCTTCGCCGATGCAGCCGGGACGCCATCGGCGCGTGAATCCTGACAGGTGTCGGTGTCGATAGCTGATACGACGCCCGCCCGGGGAAACGGTCGCGAAAGTTCACGATATTGACGTGATCGCCATGGCCCCGTCCCGCGCCGTCCTGTCCAGAACCGTCGAGCTCGTGCCCGTGCAGCGCACCCTCCACGGCGATGCCCTCTTCTCCGCCCCCCGCACCAGCGACGAGACCCTGATCGCCGAGATCGCCAGGGGCGACGCCTTCGAACTCTTCTGCCACCGCTTCCAGACCGATCAGCTGCTGGTGCTGCGGGGGGCGATCGACCTGGTCGTGCTCCAGAACCGCCAGCTGCGCCGCATCCCCCTGCGGGAGGACGAGGCCACCTGGGTCTGCATTCCCCCCGGGGTGCCCCATGGCGCCATCAACCGGGGCCGGATCCCTGCCCTGCTTGTCAATGCCGTGCTCCGCCACGGACCGAGCGACCCGAGGGATTACGAACCCCATCCGGTTCCGCCCAGGTTCCGCAGCCAGTGGCGCCGGCTGGCGGTTGCCTGACCGCCGGCGCCGGAAGGCCGCCTCAGTTGTATTCCCCGGGGATGTCCTGCTTGGTCACCGTGACCCGGCCGACCTTCTTTCCCGACAGCCGCAGCAGCTCATCGCCCGAGAAGTCGAAGCCCCTGCCGGCGGCGATCTGGGCGACGTCGTCGGCGGTGGCCGCGGCCAGCACCTCGGCGCGCAGGGGCTGGTCGTCCTGCATCCGGGCCAGAAAGGAGCGGGCCTGATCGAGGCTCATGGGCCGGCGGAGTCGGCGGTGGTGTCCAGCATGGCGCAGGCCCCTAACGGCTCCACCACTTCTCGAGCTCCAGGTAGGCGATGAATACCAGGCTGACGCCCCCGCAGGCCGCCAGCTCGATCGCGCTCAGGGGGGTGACGCCGAAGAAGTGGGCCAGGGGCGCCAGGTAGAGGAGCATCAGCTGCAGGGCGGCGCTGGCCAGCACCGCCCCCAGCAGCCAGGGGTTGGCCAGGGGCGGGGTGCGCCACAGGGCCCGATCGCTGCCGGCGGAGAGGGCATGGCCCAGCTGGGCCAGGCAGAGGGTGGTGAAGGCCATCGTCTGCCAGGGCCGTCCCAGCCGGGCGGCCACCACCATCAGCGCCACCACCAGGGCACCGAAGACCACCCCGATGCGCAGGATGGCGCTGCCCAGACCCCGGGCGAGGATCGATTCGCCGGGCTCGATCGGCGGCTGGCGCATCAGATCCTCCGCCGGCGGGCCCAGGGCCAGGGCCAGCGCCGGCAGTCCGTCGGTCACCAGGTTGATCCAGAGGATCTGCAGGGGGGTGAGGGCCAGCCCGAGCAGCGGGGCCGAGCCGATGGTGATCAGTTCGCCCAGGTTGCAGCCCAGGATGAAACGCACGAAGCGGCGGATGTTGGCGTACACCTGCCGGCCCTCCTCCACCGCATTGACGATTGAGGCGAAGTTGTCGTCCAGCAGCACCACGTCGGCCGCCTCCCGACTCACGTCCGAGCCGCTGATGCCCATGGCCACCCCGACGTGCGCCTGGCGCAGGGCCGGGGCGTCATTGACCCCGTCGCCGGTCATGGCCACCACCGCGCCCGTGGCCTGGAGGGCCTGCACGATGCGCAGCTTCTGCTCCGGCACCACCCGGGCGAAGAGGCTGGTCCGTTGCACCAGGGCTGCGAGCGCCGCCGCGTCGAGGCCCTCCAGCTCCGGACCCTGAACGATCGGGCTGCCCGGTTCCGCCAGGCCGATGGCCTCGCCGATCGCGCGCGCCGTCAGGGGGTGGTCGCCGGTGACCATCACCGGCCGGATGCCGGCCCCACGGCAGCGGGCCACGGCATCGGGCACC
>NZ_JAYGIA010000123.1:0-12126 GCF_034931165.1 Synechococcus sp. BA-124 BA4
CAGCGGTGGGGGCCGCCGCGGGGCCGGCGGTGGACGGCGGGGCGACAGCCGCCGCGGCCAGGAGCGGGACTCCGAATGGCAGGAGCGGGTGGTCCAGATCCGCCGCGTCTCCAAGACCGTCAAAGGCGGCAAGAAGATGAGCTTCCGCGCCATCGTCGTGGTCGGCAACGAACGCGGCCAGGTGGGTGTGGGCGTTGGCAAGGCCGGTGATGTGATCGGTGCCGTCCGCAAGGGCGTGGCCGATGGCAAGAAGCACCTGGTCAAGGTGCCCCTGACCCGTACCAGCTCCATCCCCACCGACGGCCGCGGTGTCGACGGTGCCGCCAGCATCCTGATGCGCCCGGCGGCTCCTGGTACAGGAGTGATCGCGGGCGGGTCGATCCGGACGGTGCTGGAGCTGGCCGGGATCAAGAACGTGCTGGCCAAGCGCCTCGGCAGCAAGACCCCCCTCAACAATGCCCGCGCCACCATTCAGGCGCTGCAGTCTCTGCGCACCCACAAGGAGACGGCCAAGGAACGGGGCATCTCCCTCGAGCAGATCTACTCCTGAGCCCCATGACCCTCTCTCTCAGCACCCTCACCCCCCAGACCGGTGCCAGGCGCCGCAAACTGCGCAAAGGCCGCGGCATCGCAGCCGGCCAGGGCGCCAGCTGCGGCTTCGGCATGCGCGGCCAGAAGTCCCGCTCGGGCCGCCCCACCCGCCCGGGCTTCGAGGGCGGTCAGATGCCTCTGTACCGGCGCCTTCCCAAGCTCAAGCATTTTCCCCTGGTCAACCCCAAGCACTTCACCGTGCTGAACGTGGGCCGGTTGGACGGACTCGAGGCCGGGAGCACCGTCACCCTCGACTCCCTGGTGGACGCCGGCCTGGTCACCAGCCCCAAGCACCCCTTGAAGATCCTCGGCAGCGGTGACCTGAGCGTCAAGCTCAGCGTCGAAGCGGCCGCCTTCACCGCCTCGGCCCGCGCCAAGATCGAGGCGGCCGGTGGCACCTGCGAGCTGATCGACTGATCGGCCAAGGCCTGACCCCTGTCCTTCAGGGATCCGCCAGGCAACCAGCCGTCTGCCGCCGTTCTTCGGATGCGCAGGCGGCTTTGCCGTCGTTGCCCCTTCCCCGCCAGTCCGTCCCTCGTCCCTTCTCACCATGCTCGTCAGCCGGGGCCGTAACCCCAGTGCCGCGGAAATCATCACCCAGGTGATCCAGTCCAAAGGACTGAGGGATCGGGTTCTCACCACCCTCGGCCTGCTGCTGCTGGTGCGTCTGGGGATCTACATCCCCGTGCCTGGCATCGATCGGGTGGCCTTCCAGCAGTTCATCCAGCAGGGCGGCCAGCTGATCGGTTTCCTGGACATCTTCACCGGCGGTGGCATCTCCACCCTCGGGGTGTTCGCTCTGGGGATCCTGCCGTTCATCAACGCATCGATCATCCTTCAGCTGCTCACCGCGGCCCTGCCCCAGCTGGAGGACCTCCAGAAGAACGAAGGGGAAGCCGGTCGGCGCAAGATCGCCCAGATCACCCGCTACGTGGCCCTGGGCTGGGGTCTGCTGCAAAGCACCGTTTTCGCACTGATCCTTCGCCAGTACGCCCTCCCAGGGATTCCCGTGCCGGTGTTCGTGATCCAGACCACCCTGGCGCTGGTCACCGGCGCGATGGTGGTGATGTGGATCAGTGAGGTGATCACCGAGCGGGGGATCGGCCAAGGAGCCTCCCTGGTGATCTTCGTGAACATCGTGGCCACCCTTCCCAGGGCGCTCGGCTCCACAGTGAAGCTGGCCGAAAGCGGGGATCGGGCCACCATCGGTGGAATCGTGGTGCTGGTGCTGATCTTCCTGGTCACGATCGTGGGCATCATTTTCGTGCAGGAGGGCAGCCGGCGCATCCCGATCGTCAGTGCCAAGCGACAGGTGGGGCAGGCCAGCCTCGCCAGCCGCCAGAGCTACCTCCCGCTCAAGCTCAACGCCGGCGGCGTGATGCCGATCATCTTCGCTTCGGCCGTGGTCTTCCTGCCCCTGACGATTGCCAACATCACCAGGGCCCCCTGGCTGATCCAGCTGTCCGGCTACCTCAACCCGAACAGCAGCACTCCCTGGCTCTACGCCCTGATCTTCTTCGCGCTGATCTGCGGGTTTTCACTCTTCTACGCGTCCCTCACGATCAATCCGATCGACATCGCCACCAACCTCAAGCGTGGTGGCGTGGCCATCCCCGGCGTCAGGCCCGGCTCCGCCACCGCCCAATACCTGAGCGGGGTGCAGAACCGGCTCACCCTGCTGGGTGGTCTCTTCCTCGGAGCGGTGGCGATCATCCCCTCGGCCGTGGAAGGCGCCACCCAGGTGCGCACCTTCCAGGGTCTGGGGGCCACCTCCTTGCTGATCCTTGTGGGCGTTGCCATCGACACCGCCAAGCAGGTGCAGACCTACGTGATCTCCCAGCGCTACGAAGGCATGGTGCGGGAGTAACCCCAGCCCACTGCCGCGCCCATCCCCGTCACCCCATCCCGCCATGTCCGACCGCCTTCTCTTCCTCGGCCCCCCCGGAGCCGGCAAAGGGACCCAGGCCCAGCTGCTGGCCGCTGAGCGCGATCTTCTCCACCTCTCGACCGGCGACTTGTTGCGGGCCGAAGTGCAGGCAGGCACGGAGCTGGGGGCGCAGGCCAAGGCCGTGATGGCCCGGGGCGAACTGGTGAGCGATGCCCTGGTCCTGGCGATCGTCAAGGCACGCCTGCTCAGCCACGACGGCGGCTGGTTGCTGGATGGCTTCCCGCGCAACCTGGCCCAGGCTGAAGCCCTCGCTGAGTTGCTCGAGGAGCTGAACCAGCCGATCGAGCATGTGGTGCTGCTGGAGCTCGACGACGGCATCCTGTTGCAGAGGCTGCTCAGCCGCGGACGCGACGACGACAACGAAGCGGTGATCCGCAACCGCCTGGAGGTCTACCGAGAGCAGACGGCACCCCTGATCGCCTTCTACCGCCAGCTGGGCCTGATCCGGGAGGTCGAGGCGGAAGGGGCCGTGGAGGCGGTGGCAGGCAGGATCAGCGACCAGCTTGGTCAAGCCCTGTGATACGTTAGCTGTTTGCAAAATGGAGAGCCACCGCCCATGAAGGTGCGTGCCTCAGTCAAGAAGATGTGCGACAAGTGCCGCGTGATTCGTCGCCACGGCCGGGTGATGGTGATCTGCACCAACCCCAAGCACAAGCAACGCCAGGGCTGACCCGCCCAGCGTTCGTCCTCCCCCAGTGCCCTTCGGGGCGCACCGCCCTGCCCTCACTGGCCGGGCTCCCTCTGCCCAACTGAATCGTTTTTTTCGTGGCTCGGATTGCCGGTGTCGATATCCCTCGCGACAAGAGGGTCGAGATTTCTCTCACATACGTCTATGGGATCGGGCTCAACCGGGCCCAGAAGATCCTGGCCAAGGCCGGCGTCAACCCCGACATCCGCGTCAAGGACCTCGACGACGGTGATGTCCAGAAATTGCGGGCAGCGGCAGAAACCTTCACCCTTGAAGGCGACCTGCGCCGTCAGGAGGGCATGGCCCTCAAGCGCCTGCAGGACATCGGTTGCCTCAGAGGCCGTCGCCACCGCATGGGTCTCCCCGTGCGCGGTCAACGCACCCGCACCAATGCCCGTACCCGCCGCGGCGCCCGCAAGACCGTGGCCGGCAAGAAGAAGTAATCCGCCCGCCTGAGCCCGTCTCCGCCGCTCAGCCCCACCATCCCTCCACCCCACCAGGCCCCCGTCCATGGCGAAGCCAGCCAAGAAAACCGGCGCGAAGAAAACCAAGCGCAATGTGCCCAACGGTGTGGCACACATCCAGAGCACCTTCAACAACACCATCGTGTCGATCACCGACACGGCCGGTGAGGTGATCTCCTGGTCGTCGGCCGGCGCCAGCGGCTTCAAGGGAGCTCGCAAGGGCACCCCCTTCGCCGCCCAGACCGCCGCTGAAGCCGCCGGCCGCCGGGCCCTGGAGCAGGGAATGCGTCAGATCGAGGTGCTGGTGCGCGGTCCTGGATCGGGCCGTGAAACCGCTATCCGGGCCCTGCAGGTGGCCGGCCTCGAGATCACCCTGATCCGCGATGTCACCCCCCTGCCCCACAACGGCTGCCGCCGCTCCAAGCGCCGCCGGGTCTGAGCATCCGTTTCCAGCCGCTCCTCGGCGTTCCTCTTCACCACCATCAGGCCGTGCATCAGTATCAGATCGATCGGGTCGAGCATCACATCGCCGACGACCGCTCCCAGACCGGTGTGTTCGTGATCGGGCCTCTGGACCGCGGTCAGGCCATCACCCTCGGCAACGCCCTGCGCAGGGTGCTGATGGGCGGCATGGAGGGCAGTGCCATCACAGCGGTGCGCATCGCCGGCGTGAACCATGAATACGCCACCATCCCGGGTGTGCGCGAAGACGTCCTCGACATTCTCCTGAACTGCAAGGAAGTCGTCGTCAACAGCCGTAACCGTGATCTGGAGATCGGCCGGCTGATCGTGAACGGTCCTGCCAGCGTCACCGCCGCCGACCTTCAGTTCTCCTCTCAGGTCCAGGTGATCGATTTCGATCGCCCGATCGCCACCGTGGCTGAAGGACACTCCCTGGAGCTTGAGGTTCATGTGGAGCGGGGTGTCGGCTATCGGCCGGTGGACCGTCATCACGAAGACACCAGCGCCATCGATCTGCTCCAGATCGATGCTGTGTTCATGCCCGTTCGCCGGGTGAACTACACCGTCGATGAAACGGCCGTGGGCGAAGGTGGGTCAGCCCGTGAACGCCTGCGTCTGGAGATCGTCACCAGTGGCTCGATCACACCCGACGACGCCATGGCCCAGGCCGCGAATCAGCTGATCCAGCTCTTCCAGCCTCTGGCCAGCCTGACCATGGTCGAAGAGCCGGGCCTGGAACCCGAACCCTCGGCTGAGAGCCAGATCCCCCTGGAGGAGCTGAATCTCTCTGTTCGGGCCTACAACTGCCTGAAGAGGGCCCAGGTCAATTCAGTCTCCGACCTGATGGGCTTCAGTTACGAAGATCTCCTCGAGATCAAGAACTTCGGCTCGAAATCAGCCGATGAGGTGATCGAAGCCCTGGAGCGCATCGGCATCTCCCTGCCCCAGAGCCGCACCACCGCCTGAGCGGCACCGTTTCCTCACCATCCCTTTTTCCATCTCCCGGAACCATGCGACACCAGTGCCGCGTCCCTCTGCTCGGACGACCCGCCGACCAACGCAAGGCTCTTCTGCGTGGACTCACCACCCAGTTGATCCGCGAGGGCCGCGTCACGACCACCAAGACCCGCGCCAAGGCCCTGCGTAATGAGGCCGAGCGGATGATCACCCTGGCCAAGGACGGCAGCCTGGCGGCCCGCCGTCGCGCCATCGGCTACATCTTCGACAAGCAGCTGGTGCACTCGCTGTTCGACAAGGCCCAGGAGCGCTACGGCGAGCGCAACGGGGGTTACACCCGCATCATCCGCACCGTCCCCCGCCGGGGTGACAATGCCGAGATGGCCATCATCGAGCTGGTCTGACGACCCACGTCGACACCACCTTGCCCTCGTCCAGCAGGCAGAGACCGGTCCAGAGGATCGCCCTCTGTCTGCAGTACGAGGGTTCTTCGTTTTGTGGCTGGCAACGCCAGCCCCATCAGCCCAGCGTGCAGGAGACCCTGGAGCGGGCCCTGGCCACGCTGGAGCCGCACCGCCCCCTGAAGGTCATGGCCGCAGGCCGCACCGACAGCGGAGTCCACGCGGCCGGCCAGGTGGTGCATTTCGAGGCCAGCGGACCGATTCCCCCCCAGCGCTGGGCAGCGGCCCTCAACGGCCGCCTCCCGGCCTCGATCAGGGTGAGGGCCGCCGCCGCCGTTCCCGGCACCTGGCACGCCTGCTTCTCCGCCAGCTACCGCCGCTATCGATACACGCTCTACAACGGCCGCAGACCCAACCTGTTTCTCGCCCCCTGGAGCTGGCACCGCTACCGACGGCGCCTCGATGAACGCGCCATGGCCACGGCCCTGCGCGGGTTACTGGGCTTCCATGATTTCAGTGCCTTCCAGCGGGCCGGCAGCCGCCGCCCCCACGCCCGCACCAAGGTGCAGGCCGTGAGCCTGGAGCGCCATGGCGACCTGGTGGTGGCCGAGATCCAGGCGAGCGGATTTCTCTACGGGATGGTGCGCCTGATCATGGGTCAGCTGGTGGCGGTGGGTGAAGGCCAGCTGAGCCTCGCCGGCTTCGAGCGGCGCTGGCAGCAGCGGGCCCGCTCGGAAGTGAAGGAAGCGGCCCCGGCCCAGGGGCTTTGCCTGCTGAGGGTGGGCTATCCCTCAGCTCCCTTCCCGCTGTCCGCCTGGTATGATGGCCAACCGCGGCACTGGCTGGAATGCCAGGACCCGCCTGAGCTTCCTACCCTGAGCCCGCCCACGCTGTAACCCAGCGTCATGGCGTGTTCGCCGCTGGATCATCCATCCAGCGGACTCCCGGAGACGGGCCGATGGGTCAAAGGTTAGGCTCAGGAATTGCGCGTCGTTCCGTTGGGATCTTCCCATCGATGCGGCCGTACCGCCCCATGTCCAGCCCCATCCCTCCGGATGGTGCCTTACTCCGATCCGGCCCGCCGGTGCGATGAACAAGACCTCCGTTCCCTCTCTCGATTCCCTCGACCGCCAGTGGTTCCTGGTGGACGCTGAGAATCAGACCCTCGGCCGTCTGGCCAGCGAGGTGGCCAGTGTGCTGCGTGGCAAGAACAAGCCCACCTTCACGCCGCACCTGGACACCGGTGACTTCGTGGTCATCATCAACGCCGACAAGATCCGCATCAGCGGCAACAAGGCCAGCCAGAAGATCTACCGCCGTCATTCCGGCCGTCCAGGCGGCATGAAAACCGAAACCTTCGAGGCCCTGCAGGCTCGCCTGCCCGAGCGGATCGTCGAGAAGGCCATCAAGGGCATGCTTCCCCACAACGCCCTCGGCCGTCAGTTGTTCCGCAAGCTGAAGGTGTACAAGGGCGCCGAGCACCCCCACGCCGCTCAGCAGCCCCAGATCCTGGCTCTCGATCCTTCCGCCTCCGCACAATGAGCACCGCTTCCAACCGTGTCGTCTACTGGGGAACGGGCCGCCGCAAAACGGCCGTCGCCCGCGTGCGTGTCGTCCCAGGCACGGGATCCATCACCATCAACGGCCGCCCCGGCGACAACTACCTCAACTACAACCCCAGTTACCTGAGCGCCGTGAAAGCGCCCCTGGACACCCTGGGCCTCTCCGCCGAGTACGACCTGCTGGTCAACGTCAAGGGCGGTGGTCTCAACGGTCAGGCCGATGCCATCAAACAGGGTACTGCCCGCGCCCTCTGTGAGCTCTCGCCTGACAACCGCAAGCCGCTCAAGACCGAAGGGCACCTCAGCCGTGATCCCCGGGCCAAGGAACGCCGCAAGTACGGCCTGAAGAAAGCCCGTAAAGCGCCCCAGTTCTCCAAGCGCTGATCCTTCCCTTCCGTATTCAGCCCATTCCAGCCATGCCCAAGGCCGACATCCATCCCACCTGGTATCCCGATGCCAAGGTGATCTGCAACGGAGAAGTGGTGATGACCACTGGCTCCACCCAGCCCGAGCTGCACGTGGACGTGTGGAGTGGCAACCATCCCTTCTACACCGGTACCCAGAAAATCCTCGACACCGAGGGCCGTGTGGACCGCTTCATGCGCAAGTACGGCATGGGCAGCGCCGACAGCGCCAGCACCAAGGCCGGGGACAAAGCGGCCAAACCCGAGGTTGAGGCCCAGGCCTGATCCCTTCTGGTCTGCTCTGGAGGCCGGACGCCCACGGGCGTCCGGCTTTGTGCTGTCTGCCCACCCGTCCCCATGGATCCATCCCTGCTGCGTGAGCGACTCGAGGCCGCCGATCGCACCTTCCACGCGCTGGAGCGTCAGCTGGCCGACCCCGCCGTGGCGGCCGACCCTTCGGAATTGCGCCGCCTCTCCAAGGAACGGGCCCGGCTCGAGCCGCTGGCCACGGGCCTCGGTCACTGGCAGAGCCTGCAGCGGCAACTGAGGGACGCTCAGCAACTGGCCCGCCAAAGCAAGGGGGAGCCCGAGATGGAGGCCCTGATTCAGGAGGAACTCAGGGAGCTGGGAAGCCAGCTCGACGGGCTCGAGCATCAGCTCACCCTCGCCCTGCTCCCCAGTGATCCCCGCGATGAGCGCAGCGTGATGCTGGAGATCCGCGCCGGCACCGGGGGTGATGAAGCGGCTCTGTGGGCGGGCGATCTGGCCAGGATGTACGAGCGGTTCGCACAGACCATGGGCTGGAGCGTGCAGCCTCTGAGTGCCTCGGAATCCGACCTGGGCGGTTTCAAGGAGCTGATCCTGGCCATCCGCGGCGACGGCGTCTACAGCCAGCTCAAGTACGAGGCGGGGGTGCACCGGGTGCAGCGGGTGCCCGCCACGGAGTCCCAGGGGCGGGTGCACACCTCCACGGCAACCGTGGCGGTGATGCCCGAGGCCGATCCGGTGGAAGTCCAGCTCGACCCTGCCGATCTCGACATCAGCACCGCCCGCTCCGGGGGCGCGGGCGGCCAGAACGTCAACAAGGTGGAGACGGCCGTGGATCTGCTGCACAAGCCGACGGGCATCCGCGTGTTCTGCACCCAGGAGCGATCGCAGCTCCAGAACCGTGAACGGGCACTGGAGATCCTGAGGGCCAAGCTGTTGGAGCGGGAGCTGGCCGAGGCCGCCGCCGCTGAGAGTTCTGCCCGCCGAGCCCAGGTGGGCAGCGGCGAGCGCAGCGAAAAAATCCGCACCTACAACGCCAAGGACAACCGGGTCACCGACCACCGGCTGGGGCGCAACTTCGCCCTGGAACCGGTGCTCCAGGGCCAGCTGAACGAGGTGATCGGCGCCTGTGTGGCAGCGGAGCAGAAGGCCCGTCTGGAACAGCTGGTGGCAGAAGGCGCAGGCACGGACTGAGGCCCGCTCCGAGAGCCTGGGGACCTGTCTCTCAGGCCCCGATCACGTATTTGGCCCATTCCTGGCGGCCTGAGCGGATGTGGCGGGTGGCCTCGAAGTAGAGCGTGCTCACCGGCCTCCGCGGCACCCTGGCCAGCGGCATGGCCGCTTCACGGGGGGTCCGGCTCCCCTTGCGCACATTGCAGCGCAGGCAGGCTGTGGTGACGTTCTCCCAGGTGTCCGTCCCGCCACGGCTGCGGGGAATCACGTGGTCGATGGAGAGCTGCTCACCCTGGTAGCCGCAGTACTGACAGCTGTGGCCGTCACGCTGGAAGACATTGCGGCGGGTCAGCGGCAGTTGCTTGAAGGGCACCCGCACGAACTGGCGCAGACGGATCACCGAGGGCAGCAGCATCTCGCCACGGATGGGATGCTTCGGGTCATGCTCAAGACCTTCGGCTTTGCCTTTGAGCAGCATCACCGTGGCCCGACGCCAGCTGGTGATGTTCAGAGGCTCATAGGACGCATTCAGGACCAGAACCTGGCTCACGGCGCATGGTCCACGGAAGGGGTGCCAGATCCCCAGATGGCCGCCATGCTAGTGGGTCTGATCCATCAGGCATGAGATTGGACTGACGGTTCACATCAGATTGACTCTGCTGGGATGCCCGACTGAGATGGCCACGATGCTCCAGCCCAGCCAACGACTGCCAGTTGAGGATCCCCAGCGGTTCGTCGGACCCGGGCTGCATCCGCGGCAGAGGGCCTGGGTGCAGGTCGATGAGACAGCCATCGAGCACAACGCCAGAGCCCTGGGCCGGTGGCTGGCTCCGGACTCATCGCTGATGGCTGTGGTCAAAGCTGATGGCTACGGCCATGGCGCTGCCCCGGTGGCTCGCGCGGCCCTGGCCGGTGGTGCCACGTCCCTGGGGGTGGCCACCCTGCAGGAAGGCATCGAGTTGCGCCAGGCGGGCCTGGAGGCACCGGTGCTGGTGATGGGGAATCTGATCCACCCCGAGGAACTGCGCAGCTGCCTGGAGTGGGAGCTCATGCCCACGATCAGCGGCATGCGCGAGGCCCTGCTCTGCCAGAACCTGGCCAGTGGCAGCGGTCGATTCATGGCCCTGCACCTCAAGCTCGACACCGGCATGGGCCGACTCGGGGTCGACTGGGGCGATGGGGTGAGGCTGCTGCAGGCCCTGCTGGGGCTGGATGCGGTGCGGCTGGCGGGGGTGTACTCCCACCTGGCCGATGCCGATGCCCCCGACCCGGGAGGGGGCGGTCTGACCGCCCTCCAGCAGCAGCGCTTCGAGAGCGTGCTGCGCGGCGCCGGTGAGCTGGGACTGGCCACCGGGGTTCGCCATCTGGCCAATTCCGCCGGCACCCTGCGCTGCCGCCAGCTCCACTACGACCTGGTGCGTGTGGGCCTGGCGCTCTACGGCCATGCCCCCGCCGAGCACCTGAGCCACGCGGTGCCGCTGCAGCCCGCCATGAGCGTGCGGGCAAGGGTGTGCCTGATTCGCGAGGTGCCGGCCGGGGTTGGGGTGAGTTACGGCCACCGCTACACCACCCGGCGTCCGAGTCGGCTGGCGGTGGTCACGATCGGCTACGCCGATGGGGTGCCCAGGCTGCTCAGCAATCAACTGGAGGTGCTCTTCGCCGGACGCCGGCTGTCCCAGGTGGGGGCGATCACCATGGATCAGCTGCTGATCGATGCCACCGAGGCTCCTCAGCTGGAGGTGGGCTCGGTGGTCACCCTGCTGGGCGACGACGGCGGCGAGCGCATCACCCCCCAGGACTGGGCCCAGGCCAGCGGCACCATCCCCTGGGAAATTCTCTGCGGCTTCAAGCACCGTCTGCCCCGTCTCCGCCTTGGCGAAGGCGCGCGCGATCGCTGATAAGCTCTTTCGGCCCCCTGGAGAGGTGGCTGAGTGGTTGAAAGCGGCTCCCTGCTAAGGAGTTACAGGAGGCAACTTCTGTCGAGGGTTCGAATCCCTCCCTCTCCGTTCCAACAATCCTCCGCCAGCAGCCTGGCCCGGGGACTGCGACCTGACCAGGCATCCAGTTCACGGGGTTTCAGCTTGGGGACCTGGTCTCGCAGAGCAGCCGGCTCAGCTCAGGCAGGAGCTGATCATCGGCGGCTCGCTCGGCCCTTTCGCTGAAGATCACCAGCAGGAAAGGCGCGCGGCCCTCGATCTCCACATAGGCCGCGTCATGGCGGGCCTGGCTCATCCAGCCGGCCTTGCTCCACAGCCGGGCAGCGGCGGGCAGGCCGCCCCCGATGAAACCATCCACCTGGTTCTCCGGATCCGCAGCTCGCAGCCCGGGATCGAGGGAGCGGCTCAGGAGCTCCCGCATCCGGGCGCAGGCGGGGGGGGACACCAGGGCCCCCGCCATGATCATGTGCAAGAGCCGGGCGGTGGCATCCGTGCTGAGCCGGTTGCGGTTCTCCAGGGATGGTCCGTAGAACTGACGCTCCCGTCCGTAGGGACCGTCCCCCCAGGTTTTCTGGCAGACGTTGCAGCCCTCGAACTCGCTCCAGCCCAGGTCGGCATACCACCGGTTCACCAGTTGGCGGCCCTCGATCCAGGCCCGCAGCGGTCGCTCCGGCAGATCGGGACCGCTGGTGGTGCCCGTCAGCCAATCCACCAGGACGGCGGTGGCGTCATTGCTGGAGTCGCGGATCATGTCCGCCATGGCCCGGCGGAGCTCGGCACCGTCTTCGAGCAACTGGCGCTGGAGCCAGGCTTCGGTGGCCGCCAGATAGAAGAGCTTGACCACGCTGGCCGGATAGCGGGGCCTGGAGCCGGCCCAGGCGGCCCCCACCACGGACCCCGGCCAGGTCCTCGACGACTCCCCGGCCTCAGCCGCACCGATCAGGCTGCCGGGATAGCGCAACCAGGTGATCGAGACCTGGGAGGTGAGACCGGGACGGCCCTGGAGCTCCAGGGCCTTGAGATGGTCTTCGAGGATCGCTCCCATCGCCGCATCGGGGCTGTAGAACGCCATCGGTACCGCCATCTGCCATGGAGAGCGTAGGAACCGGGGTGTACGCCGATGCGTTGCAGGCGGGCCGCTGCTGGCGGCTGAGCGCCGACATCGACGGCCACGCCCGCTCCACGGGCCCGGGCCCTTATACACATCTCCTCGCCCACGAGACCCTTTGGCATCTCCTATCTCGTCCTCTGCTTTAAAAAAAAAAAAAGACT